>JAJRST010000046.1 GCA_024278645.1 bacterium
AAGGGGAAGGGAAAGCCGGAGCTTGGGAACAAGGGGAAAGGGGAAGGGGAAAAGGAAAGCCGAAGCTTGGCAACAAGGGGAAGAGGAAAGCTGGGGCTTGGAAACAAGGGGAACGCGGCATGTCGCCAAGCTGGACAGACTGTGTGAAAACGAGAAAAAGCGTCGTCTTGGGCGGAGTCGAAAGGCGTTAACGCCCGTAAAACCAGGCTTCGACTTTAGCTCAGCCTGGCAGACGCGCAAGAGTTTTCCCTCGGCTTGTGGAGTTAGGCGACAAGGATGGGGAGGGAGAAAACCCGTCTGCATGGCGCAACGTCCGGCGGAAGATGGAAAATTGACGGGGACGTACGTCGTCCCCGTCGGCGCATGGTTCTATGATTTGAGCATGTTGCGCAGCACGGTGTGCAAAATGCCGCCGTTGCGGTAGTAGTCGATTTCCACCGGCGTGTCCAGGCGCAGGATGACGTTGAACGTCTTTGCGTCGCCGTCGTCGCTTTTGGCGGTCACAGAAACTTCTTGCAAGGGGCGGATGTCGTTGTCGACGTCGATGCTGAACAACTCGCGGCCGGAGAGACCGAGAGATTCCGCGCTGTCGCCGTCCTTGAATTGCAGCGGCAACACGCCCATGCCCACAAGATTGCTGCGGTGAATGCGCTCAAAGCTTTCGGCAATGACGGCGCGAACGCCGAGCAGCAGCGTGCCTTTTGCGGCCCAATCGCGGGAGCTGCCGGTGCCGTATTCCTTGCCGGCCAGCACGATGAGCGGCGCGTTTTCTTTTTTGTAGCGTTCCGCGGCGTCGTAAATCCACATTTGCTCGCCGTCGGGCAGGTGCAGGGTGACGCCGCCTTCGGTTCCGGGAGCGAGTAAATTCTTCAAACGAATGTTGCCGAACGTGCCGCGAACCATGACGCGATCGTTGCCGCGTCTGGAGCCGAACGAGTTGAAATCTTTTGGCTCTACGCCGTGCTCCATGAGGTGTTTCGCCGCCGGCGAATCCTTGGGGATGGCGCCCGCGGGCGAGATGTGATCCGTGGTCACCGAATCGCCGAGCAGCGCCAAAACGCGAGCGTCGTCGATCGCCTGAATCGGGGCGACATCCGGCGTCAAGTCCACAAAGAACGGCGGCTCCTGGATGTAGGTCGAATCCTCCCGCCACTCGTACAGCGAGCCCGATGACGTGGAGATATTCTTCCATAGAGGCGAAAAGGCGTTCACGTCCTTGTAGGCGTCGATGAATTTTTGCGGATCATTGGCTTTATCCAAAACGGCGGTAAAATCTTCCGGCGTCGGCCAGATGTCTTTCAGGAAGACGTCGGCGCCGTTTTTGTCCGCGCCGAGGGGTTCGTTGGCCAGGTCGATGTCCACGCGCCCGGCGATAGCGTAGGCCACAACCAGCGGGGGAGAGGCGAGATAATTCGCCTTGGTGAGCGGGTTGACGCGTCCCTCGAAATTGCGGTTGCCGCTGAGCACCGCGGCGGCGATGAGATCGTTTTCTTCAATAGCTTTTGCCGCCTCCTCGGGCAGCGGGCCGCTGTTGCCGATGCAACTGGCGCAGCCATAGCCGATGGTGTGGAAGCCGAGCTGCTCCAGCCAGGGCGTCAAACCGGCGTCGTTCAGGTATTCCGTCACCACTCGCGAGCCGGGGGCCAAACTGGTTTTGACGTAGGCGGGGACGGACAGGCCGCGCTGCACCGCTTTTTTCGCCAGAATGCCGGCGCCCAGCATGACTGTGGGATTGCTAGTGTTGGTGCAGCTTGTGATCGAGGCAATGGCCACAAAACCGTGTTTGACGGTATTGACTTTTCCCTTCATTTCAATGGTCGCCCGGCGGTCAAGCTGGTCGTCCGTCAATTCAAAACCGCGCTGTTTCGTCGGCGCTTTCAGCGACGCGTAAAACGATCTTTTCAACTGCGGCAGGGGGATGCGATCCTGCGGTCGCTTCGGGCCGGCCAGGGAGGGCTCTACGGTACTCATATCCAGTTCGACGACGTCGGAAAATTCCGGGGTGGGCGTGTCGGCCGCATGGAACAGGCCCTGTTCCTTCATGTAGCGCTCCACCAGTTCCACGTGTTCCGCGGAGCGGCCGGTGCGGCGCAGGTAGTTCAAACTCTCTTCATCCATGGGAAAAAAGCCCATGGTGGCGCCGTATTCCGGGCCCATGTTGGCCACGGTGGCGCGGTCCGGCAGACTCATTTTTGCCACGCCGTCGCCGAAAAACTCGACGAACTTGCCGACGACGCCCTTTTCGCGCAGTTTTTGTACCACGGTGAGCGCCAGATCCGTCGCCGTGGCCCCGGGGGGCAGTTCGCCGTGCAGGTGAAAGCCGACGACCGGCGGCGCCAGCATGAACAGCGGCTGCCCAAGCATAATGGCCTCCGCTTCAATGCCGCCGACGCCCCAGCCGACAATGCCGAGACCGTTGATCATCACCGTGTGCGAATCGGTGCCCACCAGGCTGTCCGGGTAGACGACGTCGCCCTCTTCAAATACACCGCGAGCCAGATATTCCAGATTGACCTGGTGGATGATGCCGACGCCCGGGGGAATGACGCCCAGTTGCCGGAACGCCTGCTGGCCCCATTTTAAAAACTCGTAACGCTCGCGGTTGCGCACGAACTCGATTTCCATGTTCACTTGCAGGGCGTCCGACGAACCGTATTTATCCGTCTGCACGGAATGGTCGATGACCAGATCGCAGGGAATGAGCGGCTCGATCTTTGTCGGGTCGCCGCCGAGGCGCGCCATGGCCGAGCGCATGGCCGCCAGGTCGACCACGGCCGGGACGCCGGTAAAATCCTGCAGCAGCACCCGCGCCGGTTTGAAAGGCACTTCCGCCGGCGATTGCTTTTTCGGGTCCCAGTTGGCGAGATGCTGCACGGCCTCCTCGGTGACGTCATAGTTGTTGCAGTTTCTCACCACGGATTCCAGCAAAACCTTGATGCTGAATGGCAGGCGCGATATGGCGCCGACGCCGTTTTTTTCCAATGTTTCAAGTTTGTATAAATAAGCAGCGCCCTTTCCGGTGCTGAATGTGGTTTTTACCCCAAACAGGTCCTGATAGTTTGGCATATTTTCTCCTTTTATTGAAATTGTAAAATCTGGAAAGCCGGATGAAAACGTCTGATCAAAATAATTTTATCTCTCATCCATCATGACGACGATCAGCCGTCTCGGCCCATGCGCGCCGAGGATGAGGATTTTTTCAATGTCCGCGGTGCGGCTGGGCCCGGTCACCAGCACCATGTTTTTCGCCGTCTCCGTGTCTAATTTATCGAACAACTCGAATTGATTGGCAATGAGCTGATCCTTGTAGACGAGGGCGATGATGACGTCCGGCAAAAAGTGCGGAAAGGTGCTGTCCAGCCCCTTGAACGGTACGACAAGCGTGGCCGTCTCCGCAATGGCATAGGCGACGTCGACGATGCCGATGGCCGCCCTGGCCATGTCCGCTTTCCTGTCGCCGGCGTCGCTGCCGATGTAGGTGAAATCCTTTTTCAACTGTCCGGCGATGCGCCGCGGCGCGGCTCCGTTTGTGCTGGTAAATGTTGCAGGCTTTGTCTCGTCGAATATTTTTCGCACGGCGGCGGCCGCTTGCTTTTCCGAGGCGACGGCTTGAAACTCGCCGGAGACGATATCGAGCTCATTTTTAAACTGTTCGGCCAGACCGTCGATGTTTTTAGGCGTTATGTCGGCCAGGCTGGCGACGATTTTATCATCCACCGCCGGGTCGTCCGGCAGGCGGCTTTTGTTTTTTAACGATGATTTGATTGTATTTAAAATAGCGTCGCGTGAATTCATGATTTTTTACCCTTCTGCATCTCGTAAAAACGTTTTCGAAACCCTTTCGAGTCGAACGTTCCAAGCGCCCGCTCTTTTGTATAGCCGGGCGCCGGAAAAGGCTTGGGATGCAGCTTTTGCAGCTTTCCCGGGAACCAGGTGGCAAAGCGGTAAAGCCGGGGATGTTTCGCCAGAAAAGCCCACATCTTGATGCCGATTTTTTCCACTTTCATGGTGTGGCCGCTTTCAACGATCTCGTTGCGCAGTTTGAGCAAATGGTGCGGGATGTTGATCCGCACCGGGCAGGCGTGATAGCAGGCGCCGCACAAGCTGGAAACGTAGGGGGCGTAGCGTCCTTCCATGTCGCCGAGAAACTGCGGGATGAGGGTGATGCCGATGGGCCCCATGTACACCCATCCGTAGGCGTGGCCGCCGACCTGCTGGTAGATCGGGCAGGCGTTCAAACAGGCGCCGCAGCGGATGCAGAACAGCGTTTCGCGCAGTTGCGGATCGGCGAGAATTTTTGAACGGCCGTTGTCCAGCAGCACCACGTGCACTTGCTCCGGTCCTTCGCCGGTCAGTTGGCGCAACGGGCTGCTAATGATGTTGACGTAGACCGTCTGTTTTTGCCCCGTAGCGCTCACCGGCAGCAGTTTTAAAGACACTGGCAGCTCCCTAAAAGAGGGCAGCAGCTTTTCAATGCCCAGCACCGCCACATGGACTCTGGGCAGGCCGACGGTCAAGCGCGCATTGGCCTCATTTTCGACGATGACGACGCTGCCGGACTCGGCGATGGCAAAGTTGGCGCCGGAAATGCCCATGTCCGCGGCAAGGAACTTTTCGCGCAGCTTTTGGCGGGCGATGGTCAGCAGCTCCGTCGGTTCCTCGGTATAGTAGACGCCGAGCTTTTCATGAAAAACACGGCCGACATCCTTGCGCGTCAAGTGCAGCGCCGGCGCGGTGAGATGCGAGGGGATTTCGTCGAGCAGTTGCACAATGTACTCGCCCAAATCGGTCTCCAGCGTCTCGATGTCGTTTTCGATGAGGAATTTGTTCAGATGGATTTCTTCCGTGGTCAGGCTTTTGGATTTGACCACGGTCTTGACGTTGTTGGCCCTGGCGATCTTGCGAATGATCTGCTGCGCCTCTTGCGCGTCTTCGGCCCAGTGAACAACAACGCCGTTATCCTGGCAGCGCTGCTCGAACGTCTCCAGGTAGGTATCCAGGTTTTCCATCACCTGCCGTTTGACGGCATGCGCTTTGTGGCGAAGCTCCTCCCAATAAGGGATCTGCTGCACCTTGTCGGCGCGTTTTTTGATTGCGGTTTGCGTCGCCTTGTCCACGGCGTCGCGCAGGCGTTCGTCCTTGAGCGCCTCTTTTATATAGACTTTGGTTTTTAATGCGGAAAGTTCCATTTACATCCTCAGGCTTTTTGCTAACAGTTCGGCAATATGCATTGTTTTGGCGCGCATATTGTGTTTTCGAAGATAGCCCTCAATGTTCATCAGGCAACTGGAATCCGCGCCGATGCAGAATTCGGCGCCGCTGTTCTCAATGTATTGGCACTTGCGGGCGGCCATGGAGGTGGATAAATCGGCGAACTTGTAGGAAAAGGTGCCGCCGAATCCGCAGCAAATATCGGGTTGCTCCATTTCCACAAAATCAATGTCCTTTATGTTCCTGATCAGCCGCCGCGGCTGCTCGTTGACGCCGAGCTCGCGGTTGAGGTGACAGGAATCGTGATAGGTGACCCGGTGCGGGAAGGAGCCGCCAAGGTCCTCCACTTTGGCGACATCCACAAGAAATTCGGTGAACTCGAAAATTTTGCCCGCCAGCTCGTCGAGCGCAGGCTTTAGCTTGTCGCGGATGTCCAGGTCGTAATAGAATTTGCGCACCATGGTGACGCACGACCCGGACGGTGCGACGACGTACTCTTTGTCATGAAACATGTCGATAAAACGTTCGGCGAGGGGGATGATCTCTTTCCGGTAGCCGGAGTTGAACGCCGGCTGTCCGCAGCAGGTTTGGTTTTCCACATATTCGCTCTCGATGCCGACATGCTGTAAAACATTGACCATGGCAATGGCGGATTCCGGGTAAAGGTGTTCGGAGAGGCAGGGGATAAAAAGCGCGACTTTCATAGTTGGTTGCTTTCTAATCTGTTCAAGACGCCAGTTGTGCTGAATTATCGAAAATAAAATAAAAGTAATTTGTTAAAAAGCAAACAATAAACTCAAAAAAGCGCCGGCGGGCCGGCGCTTTTTTGATTACGATGCATACGATTTGTATTTTTCATCCAGGTCCGGCGACTGCATGGTGTCGAGAATATAATCGCAGAGCTCGCGGCCGGTGACGCCGGTGTCGCGGCCGGTGATGACCACTTTTTTCTCGAACTGCGAACATATTTCCAAAGCCTTGTTTAGCTTTTCGCCCTTTTCCACAAAGCCAAGATGGTTGAGCATCATGCCGGCGGCGCGGATCAGGCTGGAGGGGTCGGCGTATTGACCGCGTCCTTCGTCGATCATGCGCGGCGCGGAGCCGTGAATGGCTTCGAACATGGCGTAGCGCTTGCCGATATTGGCGCTGCCGGCCGTGCCGACGCCGCCCTGCATCTCCGCCGCCTCATCGGTTAAAATATCGCCGTAAAGGTTCGGCAAAATCATGACGCGGAACTGGGTGCGGCGTTTGGGGTCGATCAGTTTGGCGGTCATGATGTCGATGTACCAGCCTTCCCATTTGATGCCCGGGTAGTCTTTGGCGACCTCTTCGGCCACCTCGAGGAAAAGGCCGTCCGTGGTTTTGACCACATTCGCCTTGGTGACGATGGTGACATTATCGATGCCGTTCTTTTTCGCGTAATCAAAGCCCATGCGGATGATGCGTTCGGCGCCGGGGCGGGTGATGACCTTGAAATCAAACGCCACATCGTCGCCGGCCATGAATCCTCTGCTGCCCAGCATGTACGCGCCTTCGGTGTTTTCACGAAAGAACGTCCAGTCGATGCCTTCCTGCGGAATTTTGACGGGGCGGACGTTGGCGAACAGGTCCAGCTCGCGGCGCATGGCCACATTGGCGCTTTCGATGTTCGGGTAGGGGCCGCCCTTCTCAGGCGTCGTCGTCGGCGCCTTTAAAATCACGTGGCAGGCCTTCAACTCTTCGAGGACGTCGTCGGGGATGGCCTTCATGTGCTTGACGCGGTTTTCAATGGTCAAACCTTCGATGGTGCGAAACTTTACCTTGCCGCTGGCGATTTCGTCCTTGAGGATGATCTGCAGGACGCGTTCCGTCTCCTGCGAAATGATCGGGCCGATGCCGTCGCCCCAGCAAAAGCCGATGATGATTGGTTTGAGAGCACTGTAATCCATCCAGTCCTCTGCGGCTTTCATTTTTTGCACTCGATCAAGCTGCGATCCAACCAGATCGGCGAAATGTTGCCTGGCTTGTTCGATAATTTGTTCACTCATGAAAGTACCTCGGTCAGTTTGTTATAAAATTTAGGTTAGTTTCTTTTAGACATCTCTTTTAGAAAAGAATATATAAAAAAAGAATGACAATTATGAAATGAAAAGTGTAAAAAACAGGGAATTATCAAATTTTATTGATTTTCACGTCGTAAATTTCTAATTTGTCCTGAACAAACAAGGGAACGAGTATGAAAAAATTAATGCATATATTTTTGATCCTGGGTGCAGTGGCCCTGGTTCGTTGCGGCGGGACGCAACAGGGCGTGCACATCGAGGATGAGAAAAAAGTCGAGGGAACGGAGAACACGCCGTGGAACGAGGATTTTGATCCCCTCGGTTTAAAGGACTATAAACTGGATATAAAACCCCAGGAGGCCGAGGCGGAAGATGTGGTGACCGTCGATCAACTTCTCCGCGGCGGGCCGGCGGATACCGTGTCCACCGGCCACGAGGTTCCCGGCTTTCGCGTGCAGTTGATTTCCACGCGCGATGAGGAAGAGGCGAGATCGGTGATGCGAAACGCCGTCATCAGTTTTTCGGAAAACGTTTACCGCGAATACGACAACCCCTATTACAAAATTCGGGTTGGGGATTTCAAGTCCAGGTACGAGGCCAGCCTGGTGCAGGAAAAGGCTATCGAGCTTGGCTTTCATGAAGCCTGGGTTGTGCGCGCCATAATTTGGGACGGCCCGCCGAAAAAAAGCGGCAATGTCGAACAGGGCGAGAGTCCCTGAAATCTAACCAAAGCTAGATAATTTAATTAATTAGCCCGATTTTTTCCTTGAAATCGGGCTATTTTTTTATTATATTCCCAGCTCGTAAAATGGAATAATATGACCTTTTGTAAAAACACTATCATGATGAATTGTATGGATAACCTGTCTTTCAAAATATGATCGGCAGGTTTCATTTTGAGGAGGTTAAATGTCAGGGCATTCAAAATGGAGTACCATAAAGCGTAAAAAAGGCGCCAAGGACGCCGAGCGCGGTCGCATTTTTACTCGACTAATTAAAGAGATCACCGTGGCGGCGCGCCAGGGCGGCGGCGACGAGTCCTCAAATGCGCGTTTACGCACGGCCATCCAGGCGGCGCGAGCGGCGAATATGCCCTCTAAGAATATTGAAAATGCCATCAAAAAAGGCACCGGGGAATTGCCCGGCGTGACTTATGATGAAGTCGTCTACGAAGGCTACGGTCCGGGCGGCGTTGCGCTTTATATCGAGGCCCTGACGGACAATAAAAACCGCACTGTCGCCGAGATTCGTCATCTTTTGTCAAAACATGGCGGCAGTCTTGGCGAAAACGGCAGCGTGGCCTGGATGTTCTCGAAAAAGGGCGTCGTCGCCATTCCGGCCGAAAATACAAACGAGGACGACCTCATGATGATCGTTCTTGACGCCGGCGCGGAGGATATCGAAGAGGAGGACGAGACCTTTCTGGTAAAGTCGGAGCCGTCGAACCTCGAGGCGGTTAAAGCCGCATTGGAAGAAAATAACGTCGCCTATATCTCCGCCGAACTCACGATGGAGCCGCAAAATACGGTTGCGGTGGAGGGCAAGCAGGCCGAGCAATTGTTGAAACTTATGGATGCACTTGAAGACCAGGATGACGTGCAGAATATCTATTCTAATTTTGATATCGACGACAGCGTCATCGAAGCCCTCAACGCTTAGTATTTGCATGCTCATTCTTGGCATAGATCCGGGAACCGCCGTGACGGGATATGGCGTTATCGAATCAAGCGGGCCGAATACATTTCGTTGTGTTGCTTTTGGAGCGATTCGTTCAAAAGCAAACCAATCCTTGCCCCCTCGGCTAAAAAACATTTATGACAGTATTGCCGGGATAATCGAACAATACCAGCCGGATCAAGTGGCTCTGGAAGACGTCTTTTACGGTCGGAACTTTCAGGCGGCGTTGAAGCTGGGTCAGGCGCGCGGCGCCGCCATTATTGCGGCGCTGAACGCGGAAAAGCCGGTGGCCACATATTCGGCGCGGGAAGTAAAAATGAGTCTGACCGGCTATGGCGCCGCTTCAAAGGAGCAGGTGCAGCGCATGGTTCGGGACATTTTGCGCCTGGATGCGCCGGCGACGCCCCTGGACGCCTCCGATGCGCTGGCCATTGCGCTGTGTCACGCGCATCGCTGGTGGACAAGCCAAAAAATGAAGAACAGTCGACAATGATATCATTCGTTCGTGGTCAGTTAGTTGATAAATTCCCCACTCATGCCATTATTGAAAGCAACGGCATCGGGTTGGAGATACTAATCCCGGTCTCCACCTTTGAAAAAATCGGCGAGCCCAACGAAAGCATCACCCTGCTCACCTATTTGCATGTGCGGGAAGATGCGCTCACCCTTTTTGGTTTTGCGACGTCCGACGAGCGAGAGCTTTTTAAAAGCCTGTTGTCCGTTTCCGGCATTGGCCCCAGGCTGGCTCTCGGCATTCTTTCCGGCGCATCCGTCGAGCACATCTATCGAAACATTGCCGACGGCAATGAAAGCAATCTTGTTCAAATTAAAGGCCTGGGACGCAAGACCGCGCAGCGCCTTATTCTGGACTTGAAAGACCGTGCGGTTGACAAAATAAAGACGACGGCGCCGGGTGCGCAGAGCCTTGCCCCGCTCACGGGTGAAAAAGCGGAGCAGGGCGTCCTGGCCATGATGTCTCTCGGCTATTCAAAAAAAGAGGCCGAGAACGCCATTGCCAGAGCGTTGACAAAGGCCGGCGAACATGTCGTCGTGGAAGAACTTATTAGAATAGCATTAAGCGGGGAATAGAAAGAGTGGACGAAAGATTTCGTGCAACTGACCCGGAGCCATTGACCGGCGAAAAAGAGCTGGATATGACCTTGCGCCCGCCCAGTCTGGCTGACTTTAGTGGGCAGGAAAAGCTAAAGTCCAATCTAAAGGTTTTCATCCAGGCGGCTCTGGAGCGCAACGAATCTCTCGATCACGTTATGTTTCATGGCCCCCCCGGCTTGGGCAAAACGACGCTCGCCAACATCATCGCCGGCGAGCTGGGCAGCGACTTGCGCACCACCTCGGGGCCGGCGTTGGAGCGGCCTGCGGACCTCGCCGGCATCTTGACCAATCTGAATGAGCGCGATGTTTTGTTCATCGACGAGATTCATCGCCTCAACCGCGTGATCGAGGAGTATCTCTACCCGGCGATGGAAGATTTTACGCTCGATATCATTATTGACAAAGGCGCCAATGCAAGGACGGTGCAGCTCAAGCTGCCCAAGTTCACACTGGTCGGCGCCACAACCCGGGCCGGACTGATCACATCGCCGCTGCGCGCCCGCTTTGGCGTCTCATTCCGCCTCAACTTTTACCAGCCCGAAGAGCTCAGGCTGATTGTCCTGCGGTCGGCGCGAATTCTGGGCGTCAGGATTGACGACGACGCCGCGCTTGAAATCGCCAGGCGCTCTCGCGGAACGCCGCGCGTCGCCAATCGTCTTATGCGGCGGGTGCGGGATTTTGCACAAATCGCCGGCAGCGATCATATTTCGCTGGATGCGACCAAGGATGCGCTCCTGCGCATGGATGTGGATGAAGGCGGGCTGGACGATATGGATAAGCGTATCATTCTCGCAATCATCGATAAATTTAGCGGCGGTCCGGTCGGCCTGAACACCCTGGCTATGGTGATTGGCGAAGAAAGCGACACCATAGAAGAGGTGTACGAGCCCTATTTAATTCAGCAAGGGTTTTTGAACCGGACGCCCCGAGGGCGGGTGGCCACGGAAGCCGCTTATAATCATTTTAATCGCAATAAAAAATTATCCTCGCAGCGAAGCCTTTTTGATTCCTGAGGCGTGAGGGTGTTCACAAAATATTAGATATGGAGGTGACTGGCCGATGAAACTTTCCGATTTTAAATACAATCTTCCGGAAAAACTAATTGCCCAGTATCCCAGTGACGAACGCGACAAGTGCAGACTGATGGTACTGAACAGGGAGGACGGCTCGACGACGGAAGGCGTCTTTGATGATGTTATCGATTACATGGAAGAGGGCGATACCTTGGTTTTGAATGAAACAAAGGTCTTCCCCGCGCGCCTGGAGGGTACAAAAGACAAGACGGACGCCAAGGTTGAAGTCTTTCTCCTTCGCGAACTGGAACAGGGCTTGTGGGAGGTGCTGGTGAAACCTGCGCGCAAGGTTCGCGTCGGAAATCGGCTGTCCATCGGCAATAAAATTTCCTGCGACGTCATTGACAACACCGTCTCCGGCGGGCGCGTCGTTCGTTTTAATTCCATTGACAATTTCTATGAACTCGTCGATGAAATGGGCAAGTCGCCGCTGCCGCCTTACATCAAGCGCGAACCGGAGCCAATGGATAAAGAGCGTTATCAAACCGTATATGCCCGGGTGCGCGGCGCCGTGGCCGCGCCAACGGCGGGTTTGCACTTTACCGATGAGCTTTTGAAGAAAATCCAGGACAAAGGCGTCAAGGTGGCCAAGCTGGTGCTGCACCTGGGGCTGGGCAGCTTTCGTCCGGTCGTTGTCGAAGACCTTGGCCGCCATAAAATGGATTCCGAGTATTATGAAATAACCCGTGAAACCTCGGACATGGTGAATGAAACCAAGAGAAATAAAAAGAAGGTCATCGCCGTCGGCACCAGCGTCGTGCGGGCGCTGGAAACCAGCACGACATCAGAGGGTTGGTCCAAGCCGTCCAGCGGCTGGACGGACAAGTTTATCTATCCGCCTTATGATTTCAAGATTGTCGACAAGATGATTACCAATTTTCACCTGCCCAGTTCCACGCTGCTGATGTTGGTATCTGCTTTTGCGACACGCGATATGATCTTCAAAGCATATCGTAAAGCCATTCGCGAGAAATTTCATTTTTACAGTTATGGCGACGCCATGCTTATTATTTGACGGTTGACCGGTGAGCAGGGATAATAAAACCATTGTCGCCGCCCTCGTCGTCGCCGCGGGTTCAGGTTCAAGGATGGGCGGCGCAACGCCAAAACAGTTCATTGAAGTAGCGAACAAGCCGATCCTGCAATACACGCTGGAACGCTTTAAGAATGCCGCGGCCATCGATCAGATTTATGTGATTCTTAATTCCCGGTATGTCGGAGAGTACGGCGCTATTATTGAAAACCATTGGCGGATAAGCAAGCTGCAAAAGATAGTCGCAGGCGGCTCGGAACGGCACTTGTCGGTGTGGGCCGGTCTTCAGGCTTTGCGTAAAGACGTGGAAATTGTTTTGATTCACGACGGCGTGCGGCCCTTTGTGTCGGAACAAATCATTGACAGCAGCATTCAATCCGCCATGCTCCACGGCGCAGCCGTCGTGGGCGTTCCGCCAAAAGATACGGTAAAGCTGGTTGACGACGATTTCGTCAGCAATACGCTCGACAGAAAAAAATTGCTGCTGGCGCAGACGCCGCAGGCGTTTCAAAGTGATCTCATATTCAAGGCATACGAACAGGCGTTTGCAAATAACGCGTTCGCCACCGACGATGCCGCCCTTGTGGAGAATATGGGGCGCAAGGTTGCCGTTGTCGCCGGCGATTGGAAAAATATTAAAATCACATCGCCGGAGGACCTTGTGGTTGCAAAAGCATTTCTGGAGATGCAAGCGTGAGAATCGGTCATGGATATGATGTGCATCGATTGCTCGAGGGAAGAAAGCTCATCCTCGGCGGCGCGCACATAGAACACAACAAGGGATTGCTCGGCCATTCCTACGCCGATGTGCTCTGTCATGCCATCAGCGACGCCCTGCTTGGCGCCGCGGCGTTGGGAGATATCGGCAAACATTTTCCCGACACCGATGTGAAATTTAAAGACGTCTCCAGCCTGCTGCTTTTGCAACACGTGGTTGAATTGCTGGGCTCGCACGGCTATGGCATCGAAAATATTGATGCAACGTTGATTCTGCAACGACCAAAAGTGGCGAAACATATTCTCGCAATGCGCGAGAATATTGCCAAAGCCTGCCGTCTGTCGGTGGATCGCGTATCCGTAAAAGCGACCACAACCGAGGGACTCGGCTTTGCCGGCAGGGAAGAGGGCGTCGCCGCTCACGCCGTTGTTTTGATACATTGATTGTTAGCGTCCCACGCGGACGCGCTGTAAAATGATAAGGAATGAGATTTTTTAATGGCGCTTCGAATTTACAACAGTCTGACGCGAAAAAAGGAGGAGTTCAAACCTCTTGTCGAGGGACACGTTCACATCTATGTGTGCGGCCCCACGGTGTACGACTATCCGCACATCGGCCACGCGAAAAGTTATATCTCCTTTGACGTCGTCGTGCGCTACCTGCGCTACCTGGGCTACAAAGTGCTCTATGTGCAAA
>JAJRST010000504.1 GCA_024278645.1 bacterium
AAAAACTGGCTCTGGCAAACGCACAACTTTCTCAAAATATCGAAGAGCAGCGAAAAACGCACGAGCAGCTTCAGTTCCGCTTAAAGCTGGATCAGGTCATTCTTGACATTTAATCCGAATTTATCAACCTGCCCATTGAAAAAACAGACGAGGGCATCACCCGCGCCCTTGGGAAAATTGCACAGTTGGCAGGAGTGCCGCGCTGCTCTGTCTACATTCTCACCGAGCAAAACGATTCCGTCCTCAATACGCACGAATATCGCACCGACGCCGAGCCGCCGGATGACGCCGGCTATGCCCTGCATGACGACTGCTTTGGCTTTTACAGCGAGATTCTTCACCAATACAAGGATGTTGTGCTCTCGCGCCCCGCCGATCTCAGAAGCCTCGCTCGCAACGCCTATCATTTCAAGGATAAAGATTTTCGACCCTTCGTGGCCATCCCCATGATGCAGGCGGGAATGATTTACGGCGCGCTTGTACTTTACGCAAAAAGCGGCGAAAGCCTGGACTGGGCGCCAGAGTTGATCGCCTTTCTGAAAATTATCGGCGGCGTTTTTGTAAACGCCCTGGAACGTAAAATGTCAGAACTTGCCTTGCGGGAATCGGAGGAAGATTATCGCGACCTGGTGGACAAGGCAGGACTGGCCATTTTTATCGACGGACAGGACGGTTCGTTTCATTATTATAACGAACGATTTTTAAAGCTCTTTGGCTATACGAAAAAAGAGTTGGCGTCCATGGGGTTGTTTGACCTTGTTCATGAAGAAGACAAAGAGTTTGTTCGCCAAAATCATGAGAAGCGTTTTCAAAATTTGCCGGCGCCGACGCATTACGAATTCCGCGGCCTGCGCAAGGACAAGTCCATTGTGCACCTGGAGGTGGACGTCGTCGAACTTCGCAGCGGCGGCAAGCTGCTGGCAACTCGCGGCTATCTGTGGGATGTCACGCGTCGCGTGGAATCGGAACGCGCCATTCAGGAATCGGAAGAGCGATATCGCAAGCTGGTGGAAAACTTTCACGATGTCGTGCATATCCAAGGCTATGACGGCGAGATGCTTTACGCCAACCCGGCGCTCGAAAAAATTACCGGTTATACCGTCGCAGACATTAACGCCCTTGAGGTCAAGGAAAAAGTTATTCATCCGGATGATCTGGAAAAGAGCGCTCGCATCGTCAACGAGTTTATAAAAGGAGACGCCCTGCGATCGGAACGGTTTGAATGCCGCATCATCACCAAGAACGGCAATGTACGCTGCAGCTCCAACATCGTTTCCAAAATTATTTACAACGACCGCCCGGCGCTGCAATTCATCGCCCAGGATATAACCGAGCAAAAGCTGGCGGAAAAAGCGCTGAAAAAGAGCGCCTATTTCGAACGAACCGTTTCGGAAATCACATCGCAGTTTGTAGGCAAGGAGATTACCGATCAATCGATAAACAACGCCCTGCAAGCGATGGGAAAATGGAGCGAGGCAAGCCGCGTCTCGTTGTACCAGCTTCTCCAGGACGGCTCCGGACTCTTTTGCTCGCACGCCTGGTGCGCTCCCGGCGTTGCTTCTTTTGTCAATGAAGAAAAACCGTTGCCGGATAACAACCTGACCTGGTGGAAAAATCGATGGCAAAAAGGGCAATTGATTCACATTGAAGACGTTGAAAAATTGTCCGATCAATTCTCTCTCGAAAAAGATGTTTTGCGCTCACTTGGCGTCAAGTCGCTTATCCTGCTGCCGTTTTGTGTCAGAGGCAAGCTTTATGGTGCGTTGAGCTTTGAGGATGTGCATATCGTCGGCAAATGGAGCGATGAGAATTTACGCCTGCTGCAAATTTCGTCGGAAATTATCAGCAACGTGTTGGAACGCATTGAAGCCGAGAAAATGCTGAAAAAGAGCGAAGAGCAATATCGCATGTTGTTTGAAAGCAACAATGACGGCATCTACCTTTTTGGCTTCGACGAGGATCTGAACCCGACGCCCTTTATCAATGTGAACGCCACAGCGTGCAAACGTCTTGGCTACAGCAAGGAAGAGCTGTTGAAAATGACGCCTTTTGACATCGAAAGGGACCTGAACAAGGAAAAGATCGCCGAAAGCGCCGAAAAATTGTTCAAAAACAAACATCTGCTCTTTGAATCGACCTTTTACACCAAATCCGGCGATAAATACCCGGTGGAATTAAACATGCATCTCATAGAGATGGACGGCAGAGCGGTGGCGTTGGCTATCGAGCGCGACATCACGGAACGCAAAAGAGTAGAGGAAGAGGTGCAAAAGTCGCAGCGGCTGGAATCGATCGGCCTGCTCGCCGGCGGCATTGCGCACGATTTCAACAACCTGCTCTCCATCATGCTCGGCAACGCCCAGCTCATCAGTTTGATGGGGGCGCAAGGAAAAGACGTTTCAAAATACATCGAAAATATTGAAAAGGGCATCACCCAGGCGACCAATCTCACGCAGCAGTTGCTGACATTTTCCAAGGGCGGCGCTCCGATAAAGGGGGTCATCGATTTAAAGCCTCTGATCCATGATTCGGTCAATCTCGCCCTGAGCGGCATGGATGAATACGCCGAGTTTGACATCCAGGAAGACTTGTGGTTCGCCGAGGCGGACAAGGGGCAGATTCGCCAGGTGCTGCAGAACCTGATTCTCAATGCCGACCAGGCCATGCCAAACGGCGGCGTCATCAACGTGTCCGCTCGCAACGTTGCCGCCGCGGATGTTCCCGCGCCCGAATCTTCCAAGCATCGGAACTTTGTTGAAATTCGCATTACGGATCATGGCATCGGCATTCCCAAAGCGGATCAAAGCAAAATTTTTGATCCCTATTACACCACCAAAAAGAAGGGCAGCGGTCTCGGGCTGGCCGTTGCATATTCGATCATCCGCAAACACGACGGCGCCATCACCCTGGATTCAACGATAGGCGAGGGTACGACGATCGCCTTTTATTTGCCGGCGGTCGTCGCCCAACAGGAGATGCAGCAAAGCAAATTGCAGCAGATAACGCATCACCAGGGGAAAGTATTGATCATGGATGATGAAGAACTGGTGCTCGAAATGACCGCCAATATGCTGTCCGAACTCGGCTATACGGTCGACACGGCCAAGGACGGCGCGGAAGCCATCGAAAAATACACGCAGGCCATGAATGGCGGAGCGCCGTTCGATGCGGTGATTATGGACCTGACCATCCCGGCCGGCATGGGCGGAAAGGAGACGGTGGCGCAATTGCTTAAAATCGATCCACGGTTAAAAGCTATTGTTTCCAGCGGCTACTCCAACGACAAAGTGATGTCAAACTTTAGGGACTATGGCTTTTCCGGCATGGCGGCCAAGCCCTATACCCTGGAAGAGTTGTCAAAAGTTTTGTCTCGGGTTTTAGAGGAAAAAACAGGATAATATCGCGACATTACCCGCCCCGAATGGTGAGCTTGTCTGACGCCACACTCATGGCAGCGTTATTGATCTCTTTTCAGGATCGCGCTGCCGTCGGTAAAAGAGCGCGACATGGCCGATCATGCCGACCATCTCGCAGTTGCAAAATTTCTCAATGTCGGCGCTCAGCTTTTTTTTCTCA
>JAJRST010000505.1 GCA_024278645.1 bacterium
ATTCCGGCCTGGTGTACATGATGTCGGGATCGTTTTGCTGCTGCAACTCGATAAAGTCGCCGGCCGCGAACCATTCCGAATTGTTGACGATGAGCGTCGTCGAACCTTTCGTAAAGCCCTCCAGCGCGTCCGTCCAGGCGCCGCGGTCGTATTTGACAAACTCGATGCAGTTTTCATTGCGGCCGTCGAGATCAAAGAAAAGGCGGCTTTTGTCGAATCCTTCGCCGCGTAAAAGCACGCCCTTGTCCGTGCTTATCTTTTTCTGAATGAGATAATCGCCTTCGGGAATGAACAAGACGCCTCCGGCCTCGGGGATCGCTTTTATGGCATTGATAAAAGCCTGCGAGTCGTCCGCTTCGCCGTCGCCGACGGCGCTGTAATCCAGAACGTTGACTTGAAAGTCTTTATCGGGAAAGCCGCCGGGAATGCCGGGATTCCAATCGATGCGCCATTCCGGGGAGATGATTTCGCTCAATGCAAGAGAACCGAGGAGCAAAAACAGGGAAATGAGTTGGGAGACTTTCATCTTATTTTCCGCTTTGGTCTTCTATGATAATTAAAAGTAAAGATAAGGCCGATGGAGGAGTAAATCAATAGAAAATCGGGCTTCGACTTTGCCCGGCCTGACATTGGGCGTAACAGTCATCGCCAAGGCGGCTCCCCAGGCAGCGGCAATCTCTCAAAACAAAGCCCATCTTCTTTACAAGAAAACGACGCCTCACTCCGCATCTGGCCGCCTGAAGCGATCTCACGCCATAGCGATGTCCCTCGTTTCAACCCGCAACCTCGCTCCACAAACGAGCCTTTGCAAAAAGCGAAAGATGGGGCCCACCTTGGGAAACTGTAGGAAAAGTGAACGACCCCGGCTGCCCAAAGGGCGCCGGGTGTCGTAAACGCTTTAAAATTATGATGAACCAAACACCCGGAGCCCGCCATTCGGCGGGCATCCGGGGTTTTTCGACAGCCTCCGGAGGTGGACCCCATCGAACGGCGGATAAAATGACCTGCTTGAAATATTTATATGCGGTTATTTTGTTACTCTACCAACGTTTTTCCGTATTTATTTTGTTGCATTTTCCGGCGAAATCAATTCAATCAACTCATTTTATTTGTGGAGGATGGTATGAAACATCGATGGATGCTTGCGATGCTGCTTGTCGGCGTCGCTTTGCAAAGCTGCTCAACGGGCGTTAAAGAAACGCCCCTTATCCCGCGCCAGGTTTTGTTCGGCAATCCTGACAAGGCTTCTCTCAAAATCAGTCACGACGGTCAACACATCAGCTACCTGGCGCCGCTGGACGGCGTGCTCAACGTCTGGGTGGCGCCCGCGGATAACCCGGCCGCGGCAAAAGCGGTGACCGCCGACACGTCGCGCGGCATTCGCATTTACTTTTGGGCCTACACCAACAAACACGTCATCTACCTGCAGGACAAAGGCGGCGATGAGAACTGGCAGGTGCACGTCGTCGACATTGACACAAAAGAGGATCGCAACCTGACGCCGTTCGAGGAAATTATCGGCCCGGACGGCAAACCGATGACCCTGCCCAACGGCAAGCCGCTGCGTCCGCGCGCGCAGATCCAGGGGGTGAGCCACAAGTTCGAAAACGAAATACTCGTCGGCCTGAACACTCGCAATGCGCAGTATTTCGACATTTACAAACTCGACATCCTGACCGGCGACATGGATATGCTGGTGCGGAATGACCGTTTCATCGGCATTATGACCGACGATGAATATCAACCGCGCTTTGCTTTCGCCATGACGCCGGACGGCGGCAACCAGATTTTCAAACGCGGCGGCCCCAGCGGTTGGGAGCCGTACGAAAAGATTCCGGCCGATGACATGATGACCACCAATCCCATCGGCTTTGACAAAAGCGGTCAGTCGTTGTACATGATCGACAGCAGCGGCCGCAATACGGCGGCGCTGATCAAACGCGACCTGCAAAGCGGCGACGAAGAGGTTCTCTTTTCCGACGATCGCGCCGACGTCCAGGACGTGATGATGCATCCGGTGGAAAAGACGATTCAGGCCGTGGCCGTGGATTATACGCGCGTCGAATGGACGATTCTCGACGACTCGATCAAACCGGATATGGACTATCTCAAGGGCGTGGTCGACGGCGATATCAACGTCACCAGCCGCACGCTGGACGATAAAATATGGACGGTCGCTTATGTCAAGGACGACGGGCCGGTGCGCTACTATCTCTATGATCGCGATAAAAAGAAAGCGACATTTTTGTTCACCAACCGCTCCAAACTTGAAAAGCTGAAACTGGCCAAAATGCACCCCGTGGTCATAAAAAGCCGCGACGGCCTCAACCTGGTCAGCTATCTCTCCCTGCCTCCATGGCTGGACGAGGATGGCACGCCGAAAAGACCGCTGCCCATGGTGCTCTTTGTGCACGGCGGCCCCTGGTCGCGCGACAGTTGGGGCTATCATTCCTACCATCAATGGCTGGCCAACCGCGGTTACGCGGTGTTGAGCGTCAACTATCGCGGCTCCACCGGCTTTGGCAAGGATTTTATAAACGCCTCG
>JAJRST010000047.1 GCA_024278645.1 bacterium
AATCGGTCAATTGTATCTTGGCGTCGGAGAGCTGGATCTGAAAAAGATTGAGATCCATGCCGGTCAGGTCGCCGTTTTCGTAGCGCTGTAAATTTATTTCATAAGTGAGATCGGCGTTCTTGACATTCTGCCGGGCGATTTCGATCTGCTTGACCAGGTTCTGCAACTGACGATAAGATCGACGGATGCCGATGAGGATGTCGTCCTCCTGCTCCTGCAAAGACACCTTTCTTGACGCCACGACAGCCTCGGATGCCTTGATTCGCGCCCTGCGCTCACCCCAGTCAAATAAAGGGATGTCAAAAGAGATGGTGGCTTTGCGATCCTTTGTCGGCTTTTCATACATGGCGCCCAATTCCTCATTGACGCCGATGATGCCGTAGGTCAGGTTGAGGTTGCCCTTGAACTCATTGTAGGCCATGGTTTCAATGAGCGAATGATACGCCGACTGGATGTCGATATTTCTCTGGCGCAGTTCGAGGCGATTTTTCAAGCCTTCATTTATGGCTTTTTGCAGATCAATGTCGACCACCCGATGCGTCACGTCGCCCACGATGTTCAGCGAATCGAGCACGGGAAAGCCGATGAGCTTTTTAAACTGGTCCAGTGCGTTTTCAAGCATAACCTTGTTGTTTTGTACTTTGGACTCGCTGTTGAGCAGATTCAGCTCGGCCTGGTACAGCTCCTCTTTTGCCGCCAGGCCGGCGTCAACTTTGTTTTTAATAATGTTAAAGCTGTTGTTTGTGTTGTCGTACTCTTCCTGCGAAATGATGTAATTCAACTGTGCGCGGTAGACCTCGTAAAATCCGCTGGTCACATCATATTCCAATGCCAGTTTTCGCAGGATATAATTCAGCGTTGTATTTTCAAGGTCCAGCTCGAGGTCGAACAACGCCAGCTTTGTGCGATTGTAGGTGAACAACGGCTGATTGTAATTAAAATAAAGATTGTTGCTCCAGGTAGTGTTGCGCTCATCCCGCACATCGCTCCATGCCTCCTGCCATTGAATCCTGTTGGTGAGCGAAAAAGAGCCGTCCGTCCAGATGATCGGCTGCGAGATGCGAAAATCGGCGGAACTTGATTTATTCTCGCTGGTATACCACACATTATTGAATCGATCAAAGCGTTGATCATACGAATAGGCGAACGGATTGATCGACAGGCTGAAATTGGACTTTAGAGATGCTCTTTGCGCTTTCAAAGACTGTTCGCTGCGTTCCAGGCTCAACTTGGCCTGCTTGATCTGCGGACTGTTTTGCATGGCCAGGTTCAGCGCATCCTGCAGGGACAGCGTCGTCTGCGCCGCCAGGGAGACGGAGAAAAAGAGCAGGGACAGGATTGTGGTTACTATTTTATTCATTTTATTTCCCGATGGTTCACTTGACCCATTTTACAGCATCGGCAATGACGATTCTGCCTTTTGATTTGTTTGACAACTCTACTTTGTTTATGCCGGCGGAGAGATAATAAGAGCCCAGGTAATTCCACCCCTCGGCCGAATCGACGGACCATTCGACCTCTTCCACGCCGTCATCATGGTAAACGGAGTAATGGAAATCTTTGACAAAATTGCGAGCGCGCCTGCCGTGCATGGGCAAACTTTCTCCATAAGCATAAATGGCGTATTGACCCGATTCGGGTAGATCGATCTCCCATGCGACCTTGGAGTTGCCATCGCCGGCGCGGATATAGTGCGCCGAGTGCACCAGTTCGCCATAAAAAAGAGAGTTGATCGTCTTGCTCCACACCTGCGGTCCGCGCCAGGGACGAAACGGACGATATTCATCCTCTTCCTGATCCCTGATCCTGAGCAGACGCTTTAGCGGCGTCTGTTTAACCTTGGTCAAAACCTTGAATCCGTCGTCCTCGTTGTCGACTATGTATTCTCCGGGCATGGATAATTTCGGCGGCTCGTCAAGCAGACGTTCTCCATCGAGTGGTTTGGCCTTGTTATTTTGTTCAAACTCTTCCAAACGGTGCACTGCCTGCGACGGCAGGTTTCTTGAGACAAGCGTATTCAGAGTCATGGCCCGAGGCTGATCGTCCAAAACAACGGCCACCTCTTTGGCGGCGCCGGCCGGCACATAAACGGCGCGCTGATAATCCGAAGCGCCCCTGTTAAACCGCGGACCGTCTCGTCGCCCGCCGGGAATTAAAAAATCGACGACGACGACGCCGTCGACATCTTCAACATTGGAGACCGTAAACATGACTTGATAGCGTTGACGGTCGCCGTCCAGAACTTTATAATTGCTGAAATTGCTGAAATAAAATCCCGGCACATTCTTCCGGTAAAGCCAGGCGTTCAGTTCTTTTTCCAATGAAAAGTTTAACTGCGTCTCGAGGTCGTTGAAAAACTGCCTGGCCGGCGTCGTTGTAAAGCGGTTGTCGAGCAGCGTCTGCGTTAGAAACTGTTCCAGTCGCTCGCCGCCGACCTTGCTCTCCATGAGCCGAAAGAGATAGTCGCTCTTTGCCGAGAGCAGGCTGTTGGCAATATCGATATTTTGCGGATCGGACAACACCTCGCTCAACGACTGCTCGCGCAGCTTTAAACAGGCTTTTTCTTCGTCGGTAATGGCCTGGCGAAAGCGCATAAAGCTGAAACCGGAATACTCGACCTTTCCTTTAAGGTAGGCCTCCAGGGCAGGGTCAAACAGCGGCAATTCAACGGATTGAATGCTGTTGCTAAAATGGTAATAATTTGGAAAGATGCCGAGCGCCCCCCGTTCAATACCCCAATCGGATCGAGAACGTCGAAAGCTGGTCATGCCGAAAAGTTCGTTTTCGACAAAGTAACGCAACACCCGGACCTGCACTTCTGTCTCGGACATGCTTTGATTACGATCCTGCAGGCGCTCACGGGCGCGCTTAACATTACGTTTAAAATCCGCTGAACTGACTGGGGCGCCGTTTTCGGGCAGCAACACCTGCATCGGCTGCAGATAATCCTTGTGCCACACCAGCGGCGTGGATAACGGCGTGAAATGAATCGGCGCTTCAATGATGGAAAAGGACTTGAACGGATAATCCATCCGCGTCCTTAGTTCATAGTCATTTTTCAACTCCCGGATCAGCGACGCCAGGGTGTCGGTCAGCGCGTTTGTGTATTCCTCAAAATAGCGATGATCCCTGTGCGTGAACAAATTGTAGGTAACGCTGTCAACGGCGACGGATCGTTTGCGGTAGGGGCCGATCACCAGGGAAATTTGCGGCAGAGGATTCCCGGGCTGAAAGACGACCAGGCCGTCCTCCTCTCTCCCCTCCCCCTGACTTACGGCCGTCAGTTGCGGCAAAGTCTTGACCCGCAACGTATATGTTGAGAACTGTCGTTGATTGGGCGCCACCAGCCCCTTTCCATGTCCCACGCCCGGCACGGGATACCAGCCGGCCTCTTTGGTGAGCAGGACATAGTCGTCCGAGACATAGGCGTATTTTTTGCCGAGCTTGTACAGCATGGCCTGGTTCAGCCCGTTCCGCTCCTCCTCGGAAGCGGCGATGTAGCAGGCCTGTTCATCGATGCGGCCGGCATAATGCACGATCAGCTCGGCGGCGTCGCCCGGGGCCAACGTGCCGGCGGGTTCGATGATCAAAAGATGCTTCTCCCGCCGCGCCTGAACCGGCTCGCCGTTCATTTTGACCTCGACGACGTGCAGTCCGGGGTTCAGGGTAAAGACCAGCTCGGAGAGCGGTTCGTCGCTGCGAAGCCGCAACGAGGCCGTCACATCAATGTCCTTGTCGCGATGTTCAAAAGACAAATCATAATCGGAAACCGTAACCACGGGCAGGTGGGCATAGTTGTCGTTCAGAGCTTTCATCCCGGCGCGCAGCGATTCGCCGGAGCGGGCGATTGCCGTATATTTCACAAACAGCAAAACGCCGAGGCCGATAAAGATCACCGACAGCACACGAGAAGCGGCCTGCATGGCCCTGGACTGCGGCAGCCGCTTGAAAAGGAGCACGGAGACAAATACAAGCCCCAAGCCAATTGACGCATAGGCCAGGCGCTGCATCACAATAGCCGACAGGTTGCTAAAGCCGACAAAATCGGACCAGGCAAAGGGCAGGAAAAAAGCGACGCCGTCAAATACCGCGTTAAATTTGAAATTCAGGGCGATCAATGAAATGGCAAAATAACCGAGCAGCAAAATAAAGGTCACCGCCTGGTTGCCGATGACGCTCATGATAAAAAACGAAAGACCGAAAATATAGATCAATGTCGGCAGGCTGATCAACAAAAGATAATAAAGATAAGGCATGGCCTGGAACGGCGCATCGGAGAAAACAACATTGATGACCGCGGCGATGATGAGCATGAGAATGTTCAAGCCGAGAAAGACCTGAAGCAGCCCCAGACTCTTGCCGAGGATGTAATCGGCGTTGGACATGGAGCGCATATAAATCACTTCGGTGGTATTGGACTTGCGATCTCGTTTAATAAAATCCGAGGCCAGAAAGATGGCAATAACCGCCTGCGCCAAATTCAGCAGCATCACGTTAAAATAGGGAATAGACGCCGGGATGCCGCGAAACGGCCAGGGCATGGCGTCAAACGCGTCGGTGAAAAAAGCGACATTCAGAAACGTGAGCACGATCAGCGACAGGCCGGCAAAAATACGAAAGAACCAACTGCGCAGCAATGTCTTGACTTCATACTTTGCGATGGTGCATATATTCTTCAAAGATAGCAGATTCACACCTTTCCTAACCCGAACAAGCCGGAAATTCCAAACTCCAAATCCCAAAATCCAACTGTGAAATTCCACTTTCGCCAGATTTGGTTAAAAATAAATTTTTAAGACACTAAAGATTAAAGTTGTTCAACCCATATTCCATGCGATAAACATACGCATGTTCCAGGTTGGGCTCGATCTCCTTCCCGGCAAAATCCTTTAGGTCATCCGCCACGACCTGCACTTCCCATCCCTTCTCCGATGGGATGGCGGCGATGACCGGGTATTTTTCCTTGATGCCGTCCAGTTCGCTGTCAATGGCCTCTATTTTAAAAACGTGGCCTCGCGCCGCATCGATCAATTTTTCCGGCGAGTCGTTAAAAATCATTTCACCTTTGCTCAACAAAGCCATGTCGGTGCAGGTGCTGGAAATGTCGCCGACGATATGGGTGGACAGGATAATGATGATGTCGCGTTGCGTCATTTCGGAGAGCAAATTGCGGAAGCGAATGCGTTCTTCCGGATCGAGTCCGGTGGTCGGCTCGTCGACGATGACAACCTGCGGCTCGCCGATCAGCGCCTGGGCGATGCCGAGCCGTCGCTTCATGCCGCCGGAGAGTTTGTTGGCGTCGCGCTCGCGGACATCGAACAGACCGACTTTTTCGAGCATCTCGTCGACGGCTTGTTTGCGCCGCCGCGTGTTTGTCAGGCCGGCGAGTGAAGCGGCATAGTCGAGAAACTCCCAGGTCTTTAGTTTTGAAAACACGCTAAAATCTTGCGGCAAATAGCCCAACATGGCGCGAATCTTTCGTCTGTCGTCAATCAGATCATGGTCGCCGATTCGTACCGCGCCGGCCGTCGGTTTTATCAGCGTCGCCAGAATTCGCATGAGCGTGGTTTTGCCGGCGCCGTTCGGTCCCAGCAGGCCGAACAGGCCGCTGTTGATTTCCAGATTGATGTCCTTGAGAGCGAACAAGCCGCCTTTGTATTCCTTGCGCAGACCTTTGATAGAGATGTTCATAATTTTCCCGTTATGTTCAATTCTTTAAGACGTGAGAAAAAACAAAAAGTTCTGCTTGCGAGGGAAAAATATTACCAATGCCAATAGTGCGGCTTGCCGACAAACTCCCGTTCAAAATGGGTCTTCAGGGTTGCAAACGCTTCGTCCACATCATCGACGATATGAAACAAATTCAAATCCTCCTCGGAAATGACGTTCCATTCGACCATTTTTTCAAAATTGATGACCTGCTCCCAGTAATCCTTGCCATAAACAATGACGCACAACGGCTTTTTCACCTTGAGCGTCTGGCGCAGGGTCAACAATTCAAACAGCTCGTCGAA
>JAJRST010000506.1 GCA_024278645.1 bacterium
ACCCCGAGTTGCTGCTGAAATTGCAAATTGAGCGATTGCGCGACGTCGCCAACAGAGTGTACGAAAACGTGCCCTATTACCGCGGCGCTTTTGACGGCATGGGCTTCAAGCCGCAGGACATCCGCTCGCTCGACGACCTGCGCAACCTGCCGCTGACGGACAAGGAAACCTTGCGCTCCAATTATCCTTTCGGCATGTTTGCCGCGCCGATGAAAAAAGTGGAGGAGATTCACGCCTCTTCGGGCACCACCGGCAAGCCCACGGTCGTCGCCTATACCAAAAACGACATCAAAATTTGGTCGGAAGTGATGGCGCGCAGCATCTACGCGGTCGGCGGGACGGATAACGACATTATCCAAAACGCGTACGGCTATGGGCTTTTCACCGGTGGACTGGGCGTGCATTACGGCTCTCTTGATCTTGGCGCCACCGTGGTGCCCATGTCGTCCGGCGGCTCCAAACGTCAGCTTCAATTGATGCACGATTTTCAGACCACGATTCTTACCTGTACGCCTTCCTACGCCATTTACCTGGCGGAAATCGCCGAATCCGAAGGCTACGACCCCAAGGCCAGCTCCCTTCGCATTGGCGTGCACGGCGCCGAACCGTGGAGCGACGCCATGCGCGCGGAAATCGAGGACGCCTGGAACATAAAGGCCTACGACATTTACGGCTTGTCGGAGATCATCGGTCCCGGCGTCGCCGTTGAATGCGAGGGCCAGGACGGCCTGCACATTTGGGCGGATCATTTTCTGCCGGAAATCATCGATCCCAAAACCGGCGAGCCGCTTCCTGGCGGCGAGGACGGCATGTTGGTCATTACCACGCTGACCAAGGAGGCGACGCCGTTCCTGCGCTATGCCACCAAGGACATTGTCAGCATGACCACCGGCAAGTGCCCCCATTGCGGCCGCACCATGCCGCGCATCAGCCGCATTAAGGGCCGTACGGACGACATGCTGATCATTCGCGGCGTCAACATTTTTCCGTCGCAGATCGAGTCTGTTTTGCTGGAAATTGAAGAAACCGAGCCGCACTACCAACTGGTAATCACTCGCGACGGCGCCCTTGACAAGCTGGAAGTGCAGGTGGAAGTGAACGAAAAATTCTTTTCCGATGAAATTCGCGTGCTCGAAGCGCTGCGCAAACGCATCAAAAACGAAATCGACAGCGTTCTGGTCATTTCCGCGGATGTCAAACTGGTGGAGCCGAAAACCATCGCTCGCAGCGAGGGCAAAGCCAAACGCGTGATTGACAAACGAAATCTTTAACATTAAAGAAAGGGCCACGCCATGCAAGTACGACAAATTTCGGTTTTCATGGAAAATCGCGCCGGCCGTTTGCGCGAAATTACCGGCGCATTGGCCAAAGCCGGCATTAATCTGCGCGCCCTGTCTTTGGCCGATACATCCGATTTTGGCATTTTAAGGCTCATTGTCGACAAGCCGGACAAAGCTGTCGACGTGCTGCGCGGCGAGGGATTTACGCTTCGCGAGAATACCGTCATCGCCTGCGTCATCCGGGACACTCCCGGCGGTCTGCATAAAGTGCTCAACGTCCTGGCCGACGTTAATATCAGTGTGGAATATATGTACGGCTTTCTCGGCAAACACGAACACGAGGCGGTGATGATCATTCGCGTCGAAGCCGCGGAGCAGGCCATTGCTGCGCTGTTAAAGGCGGGGATGACGCTTTTAAAAGGCGAGCAGATTTACTCCATGTAACTTGAGAAACAGCCGTCATTGCCAACGAGTCCGCCGTCGCGGCTCGTTGGCGCTCTATAGGAAGAAATATTTCTTCGGCGAGAGGCCGCGTCGTCGCCTTGTTCCCCGGTGACTTTTGTCCCCGGAAGCGCTCGCCCGGCTGAAAGATGCACCGCTTTCTACTCGGTCCCAACTCTCCATTCTTTTATCTCTCCTTTCTCCTTTTTCCGCAAAAACAAGTCGCAAACTACAGGATAAATAAAATACCGGAATTCCCGGGCAAGAGATGTTTTGGCTTTATCTTTGCCAGAGTCACGGTGCGCCTCATGAATGAGATCGGATTTGTGCATTTCATGCACATTTTAAATGGAAATTGAGCAAACAATAGCAGGTAATCGTCAAACCGATAAAATTATGGAGATCGAATCTATGAGTAAACCATTTCAGAAACCGAACAGTTTTAGCGTAATGTTTTTTACAATACTGGCAGCTTTTGTCTCCGTGGTCTCCGGCGCCGATATGACCGGCACGTTGAAAGACGCCGTGACCGGCGCGCCCATCGCCAACGCCGTCGTCTGGCTGGAGGACACGGCTTACAAGGACACCACGGACAGCGCCGGCAATTATTTTATCAGCGGCATTCCCCTGGGTTCCTATACCGTGATCATCGCGGCGGAGAATTATCAACAAAAAGTTGTGACCGACTACCAGGTGAGCGATTGGCTGCCGGTGGAGCTGGCCGGTTTTTCCGCCAGCCTGCAGGATGGGCACGTCGTGTTGCAATGGCGCACCAATTCCGAAAGCGCCAACATGGGGTTCGAGATTCACCGGCGCGAAAGCGGAAAGACCGAATTCGAGAAAATCGGTTGGACGCCGGGGGCCGGTTCCACGGCGACGCCGCGGTTGTACATGTTCACCGATATGGAAACCGAGGCCGGTAAAAGTTATTTTTACAAGTTGAAACAGATCGATTATAACGGCGCCTCGGAATGGAGCGAGGAGATAGAGTTGAGCGTGCCCGTGCCGACGACGATTTCCTTGCAGCAGAACTATCCCAATCCGTTTAATCCCACCACAACCATCCGTTATCAACTGCCGCAGAAAACAAAGGTGATGTTGAGCATTTTTAACATTGAGGGCAGGTTGGTCGATGTTTTGATAAACGGATTCGAGCAGGCGGGCGAGCATTCCGTCACCTGGAACGGCCGCGATCACAACGGAGAGCAAATGCCTTCCGGCATCTATTTTGTGCAGCTTATCGCCGATAATTTTCAGCAGGTGCGACGAATGACGCTGTTGGAATGACGGCCGCTTTCCTGTGGTACTACATTTCTTTTGTGAAATATTTCATGCGGCGCAAGGATGCCGCCGTTACAAATCACTGAAACAGTGATGATTCAACAAGAAATTTAAAGGAGAAAAAAATGAAGCAGTTTTTCAAACATGATGGGATTTTAACCTCTGTAACTTTTTTCATGATCATTTTTGCACTGGCGGCGCTGCCGGTCGCGGCGCAGAACACCTTGAACGTCGACCTGACGCCCACCGGCTCGTTCAGCGGCCAGGTGCAACTGAACGGCCAGTCCGTGCACAGCGGCGTGTACATTTTCATCGAAGGCACCTCGTATGTGGGCGTCTCCGATGCCGCCGGAAACTATGTCATTTCCGGCGTGCCCTACGGCA
>JAJRST010000507.1 GCA_024278645.1 bacterium
CCTGAAACATTCATTCGCCGTCAAGGCTCAAAGGCCCCAAGCATAAAACAACGTTAGAAATCTTGTTGCCTTTTATCTTATTGTTTCTTCGAGCCTTGGAGTCTTTGTGGCATTGATTTGCGAAAAATGCAGGCCAAGTCAACTTTGAATTTTGCTGCTCTTTGTACGAATTAACGGGAATTGCCTGTCGCGATTACCCCGCCCCTTTTCCTTTTTCAGAAATTTTGTGCACGGCGCATGCCTCGCATTTCGCCGAGGTCTCGCCTTGGGCGAGCAATTTGTAACTATGCCGCAGAACAAAAGCAAGAGCGGCGACGACAATGACGACGACGACGAGATTCTGCATATCACCCCCACCCCAACAAACTACCGCCCTGAAAGACGAGCAACGCGGCGCCGTAAGCCAATATATTCATGTAAACCAGCATGACCATCGGCCACAGCCATGAATTTGTTTCCCTTTTGATGATAGCAAAAGTGGACATGCACTGCGCGGCAAAGACAAAAACGACCAGCAGGGCTACGCCGACAATAGGCGGATAGGTCGGCGATCCGTCCGGCTGCCGATCGTTTTTCAGCGCTTCGATGAGCGAGATGCTTTCCTCGGAATCATTTTCCAGGTTGTAGATGGTGGCAAAAGAGCTGACAATCACTTCGCGCGCGGCAAACGAGGTGAGCAGACCGACGCCGATTTTCCAGTCGAATCCCAGCGGCTTGATCACCGGTTCAATGGCGCGGCCGAGTTGCCCGGCATAGCTTTGCTCGATCTGCTGGCGCCCGCTCATGGCGGTATTTTCATCCACCCGCGGATAATAGGCCAGGAACCATAGCACAATGGAAATGGCCAGAATGATGCTGCCGGCGTTAACCAGAAACAGCCTGGCGCCGTCGTACACTTTGAAAAAAAGCGACCGCGGCAGCGGCAAACGATAAGGCGGCAATTCCATGATAAAGTGGGACCGCTGCTTTTTTGCCGAAAGCTTTTTGATGATCGACGAGGCGAGGATGGCGGTGAAAAAGCCAAGAAAATAGGCGGCCAGCAAGACAAGGCTCTGCAACTGTAAAAAGCCGAGCAACGTGGTGCGCGGGCCAAACGCGGCGATGAGCAGGGTATACACCGGCAGGCGCGCGCTGCAACTCATCAGCGGGATGAGCATGATGGTGATGAGACGGTCGCGGCGGTTGTCAATAGTCCGCGCCGCCATGACCGCCGGGATGGCGCAGGCAAAGCCGCTTAGCATCGGCAGCACCGCCTTGCCCTGCAAGCCAAAGCGCCGCAGGCCGCGATCGAGCAGAAAAGCCATGCGCGACATGTAGCCTGAATCTTCCAGCAAACCGAGGAAAAAGATGAGCAAGGCGATCTGCGGCAAAAAGACGATCACGTTGCCGACCCCGGAGATGACGCCGTCCGTGAGCAGGCTGTTTAGCGGGCCTTGCGGCAGCGCTGCGCGCAGACCCTCGCTGCTCCATGCCACCAAACTTATAATCCAGTCCATGGGAATTTGCGCCCAGGTGAAAATGGCATTGAAAATAAAGGCCAGGATGCCCAACATCAGCAATGCGCCCCAAACGGGATGCAGGAGGACGACGTCGATTTTTTCGCTCCACGATTTGTGCTCGATGCCGCGAGCCGGCGTCTCCTCGCGCAGCAGCTCATCGATGAAGGCATAGCGGGCCGACGCTTCGATTTGTTCCGGCTGCATGTTTGCGCTTTGCAGTTGTCGTCTCGCGTCTTCAATGAGCGTCGCCAGTTCGCGCCGCTGCGCAGGATTTATGTCACCTTCAAAGCGACGCAGGCTTTCAACCTGAGACAGAATTTTAACCGCCTGCGCCAGCGGATGCAGGCGGCTCTTGCCGCTGTTTGCGATAAAACGAGTCAACGGCGTCAACGCCTCGGAGACGCGAGGCGTCAGGTTCAGCAGCGCCTTTGGCGGCGCAGCCACCGGCTCGATATCCTGCAGCCGGAGTAAAATCCTGTCCACGCCCTCTCCAGTCTTGGCCGAGGCCTGGATGACGTCGCAGGCGCCGAGTTTGTCCCGCCATGCTTCGACGTCACATACAATGCCTCGGCTGCGAGCCTCGTCGATCATGTTTAAAACGAGAATGGTCGGCAGGCCCTGTTCGAGCACCTGCAACGCCAGGTAGAGGCTGCGGGACAGGTTGGTCGCATCCAGCACCAGGAGCACGGCACGCGGTCGCTTTTTCGGATCGCGCCAACTGTTCACCGTCTCCATGACGATGCGCTCGTCAATGCTCCTGGCATCCAGGCTGTAGGCGCCGGGGAGGTCGTGCAGAAAAAGGTCTGTGCCGCGTATCCTGCCTGATTTTTTCTCCACGGTGATGCCGGGGTAGTTGCCGACCTTGTGGTGCAGGCCGGTGAGCCGGTTGAACAGCGCCGTTTTGCCGCAATTGGGGCTGCCGAGAATGGCGATCCAGGGAGCATCGACTTTATCGCTCTTTTGCAGCAAGAGATTTTCAGTATTGGTGAATTTCATAATTCTCTAGTTCATACATTTTGAACGGAAATGGCGTCGGCGGCTGTGCGCCCGATCGACAGGTAAAAGCCGCGCAGCTTTATTTCGATGGGATCGCCGAGCGGCGCGTATCGAACCACGCGAAAGCGGGTGCCTTCGACAAGGCCCAGGTCGCGCAGTCGAGCCGCTTCATGAGATGTCGTCGAGAAATCCCTGATTATCGCCAGGTCTCCAGGCTGCAAATCGAACATACGCAAGGTTTTGTTGTTCATGATGCTCCTTTGTCAAAGACGTAAAAAGTTATGATCAGTGCAAACGTCATCCATGCAGCAGCTCCTCATTGCCGGCGAAATAGCATTCATCGTTGCAAACCGCGCATGACCGATCGTCGC
>JAJRST010000508.1 GCA_024278645.1 bacterium
AAAATAACTGTTCGGTTCCAAGACAGAAATAAAGGCAAAACCATTTTGGGCAATACTATTAAAAATTCTTCGCTTTAAAAAGTTTGCTATTCAAATCGATTTTTCATGTCATAAGGACATGGCTGTTTTTGGAACTAATGGTTTTGCCGGTAATAGTTTTGCCTTTGGAAATAGGCTGAAAAGTAATATTTATGAAAAAAAACTTTATTTCGACAATTGCGCTTCTCCTTCTGCTGCAAACGGCCTCCTTCGCCTGCCGCTACACGGTGCGCGAGGTCGGTTTCGCCGATTTTGGCGCCGACGCTTATCATCTCTGGCTGTTCAAGGATGATCGTATCTCGGACGACGAGGCGGCGCTTTATCAAAAGATATCCCACGCCGCGCTGCTGGACGCCAATATTTCAGCGGCGGTGTATGACGTCCGGGGCGGCGATTCCCTCGGCCTCTTGCAGTTTTATCACAACGTTGAAAACGGTCGCCCGAACGCCGTGTTGATCTCGCCGGATAAAAAAAGCCGCTTGTTCTTTTTTGATGAAAACAAGGATTTCATGGAATCCCTGTGGGAGCTGCTGGAAGAAATCGTCGCCTCGCCGGCGCGCGAAAAGCTGTTGCAAAGCATCGTTCCCTCATACGCCGTCGTCTATTTCATCGACGGAACGGACAAAAAGGAGAACAAAAGGCTGCGCCGAGAAGTAGAGAATGCCGTGCGCCACATTCGCCGCATCATGCAGGAGATGCCGAAACCGGCCGGCCGGCCGCCGGCCGTGATCCGCATAAAACAGAACGAGGTTGCCGAAGAAGAAATTCTTCTCTGGAGTCTCGGCTGGCAACCTGCCGAGCGCTCGTCTCCGGCGGTCGCCGTCATGTACGGCCGTGGCCGCGTCATGGGCGCGTTGTTAAAAGGCGATGAGATTACGCAAAAGCTCATTGAAAACATGCTGCGCTACGTGGGCGCCGACTGCGAGTGCGGCCTGGATCGTTCGTGGATGCTGGGCACGATGATTCCCCTGCGCTGGGATTCGCAGCGGCAGGCGGCGGTGCTGCAACATTATGGCTTTGATGCGGAAAACCCGATGGTCGTTTCCGAGATGAGCCAGATACTGTCCGTGGCGCCCAACAATAAAGAGGCGCAAAGCCGCGGCAATTTGTACGGTTACAGCGAGAGCGCCCTCGACCTTTCAACGCCGTCGGAGCAAAACGCCGGGAATGATCGGCGCGCCGCCGCGGCGTTCGATCTGAGACAATCAATCCTGCTGATTCTCGCCGTTTTTGCCGTGGCGCTGCTCATCGGCGGCATCCTTTATTTACGCGCACAAGGGAGGAATGTCTGATTATGCCGGCTCTGCTTTTCAAGGAAATCACGCATCGAAAGATTAATTTTCTGTTATCCATGTTGGCCGTTGTGGCGGCCGTCGCCTTTTTGGTCGCCTTTTTCACCACCAGTCAGGCGTCAAAACGGGAGACCACTCGCCTGACGCGGGACATGGGCTTTAACCTGCGCATTATTCCCAAAGCGACGAACATGGATGACTTTTGGAACAACGGCTTTTCCGAAACCACCATGCCGGAAGATTACGTGCTGCGCTTTAACGCCTTTAAAAACTTTTCCTACGCGCACCTGACGGCGACGCTGCATGAACGCGTCAACTGGCGCGGCATGGACGTCATTCTCACCGGCATTTCGCCGGAGATCGAACCCTCCGGCAAAAAGAAAACGCCGATGATCTTTTCCATCCGGCCCGGGACTGTTTACGTCGGCTATGAAATTGCCCATGCCTTTGACTTGAAAAAGGGCGATGCCGTCGATCTGTTCGGGAAAAAATTCATCGTCGCCAGGACGCTCGCCGAAAACGGCAGCAACGACGATATTCGCATCTTTGCGCCCCTGGACGAAGTGCAGGAGATGCTGGGCAAAAATGGCCGCATCAACGAAATCAAGGCGCTCAACTGCCTGTGCCTGACCGACGACGAGACCGATCCGCTGGAGATTCTGCGGCGACAGCTCTCGCAGGTGCTGCCCGAAGGCAAGGTGGTCATGAACCGCACCATTGCCGTGGCGCGGGAGAAGCAGAGACGAATGATGGAAAACTATATCGCCATGCTGCTGCCGCTCATCGTCATCATCTCCGCCGCCTGGGTGGGCGTGCTCGCCTGGATCAACGTGCGCGAGCGTCGGCAGGAAATCGGCGTTTTGCGCGCCCTGGGCTACAGCGCCGGCAAAATCGCCGTCCTGTTCCTCGGCAAGGCCGTGCTCCTCGGCCTGCTCGGCGCTTTGCTCGGCTGGGTCATCGGCACGGCGCTGTCGCTGTTTTACGGGCCGGACATTTTCAAGGTAACGGCCAAAGCAATCAAACCGGACGTCGCCCTGTTGCTGTGGTCGCTCGTCGCCGCGCCTCTGTTCGCCGCCTTTTCATCATTCATTCCGGCGGCCCTGGCCGTCGCCGCCGACCCGGCCGTCACCTTGAGGGAGGAGTAGCCATGATCGATGTGAAAAATGTGAGCAAGCTTTATACGGCCAGGGGAAAAACCGTCGCCGCCCTGAACGACTTGACCCTGCACGTGGACAGGGGCGAGTTTGTTGTCGTCCGCGGCGCCAGCGGCAGCGGCAAGACGACGCTGCTTTTAACCATTGGCGGCATGTTGCGGCCGGATCGCGGCGCCGTCTCCGTCGCCGGAGAGGATATTTACGCCTTGAACAGCGCCAAGCGGGCGACATTCCGCGCCGCGCATATCGGCTTTGTGTTTCAGATGTTTCACTTGCTGCCCTACCTGAACGTGCGCGAGAATGTGATGGTTGCGGCGCAAAAGGATAAAAAAGCGGACGCATACGCCATTTTACAACAGCTCGGTCTGGCGGAACGTGTGAGGCACCGGCCCGCCGCCCTCAGCGCCGGTGAAAAGCAGCGCACCGCCGTGGCCCGGGCGCTCATCAATCAACCGGACATCATCCTCGCCGATGAACCGACCGGCAACCTGGATCCCGACAACGCCGCCGATGTGATCGAACGCTTGGCGCAATTTCACGCCGCCGGCGGTACGGTGATCGTCGTCACCCACGGCAAGGGGGCGGACAAGTATGCCGACAGAATTGTAAAGCTGGAAAAGGGGACGATCGCAGACCTTTAGAAACGGCCGAAAAACCCCGGATGCCTCGTTTTTTGAGGCTCCGGGTGTTTGTTGATACGAAACCGTTATTGGGTTTGTAGAGAAAAGCTCCTGATGCGTGAGATTACCGCGTGCTCCCGTGGGCGGGAGCACATGCAATAACTTTTCGTTTTATCCGGTATTCTGCCAAGTGGATGCCTGAACAGTTGCCGCGGCGTCCTTGGGACAACCGAGGTCGTAAATATTTTCGACAACCTCTTGGAGACTGCGAAAAAGAGCGACGCCGGGGAAACCCCTCTGACATTTTGTGTGCTGGGGAGGGATTCCCCGGAAAATCGAATGCTGCTGCGAAGGGACGAGCTGTTTGAGAAAGAGTCGTGCTGTTTCTAATCGGCATAATTCATCCGTCAAAAGAATACACAGCCATTTATTTCATTTTTTCTTCGATCCCTGGAGGCTTTGAGGCAAGTTTTCATGAACAATGCAGGTTCAATCGTTCCGGTAAATCTTATCCAGCACAATGGTCACCGCCTTGCCGGCCTCGCCGTCGACGCCCGGTTCGCGGTTTTCCAGCACCGCTTGCGTGAAATCGTCGATGTGCGGCTGGTGCAAGTTGGGATGCGGCGGCAGCGTTTCCGCATGTTCGCCCTTTTGAGCAACGATGCGCAGCGTCCCTTTGTTCAGGTTGTCGACATAGAGCGTGCCTTTTGACCCGTAAATATCCACCGTGTCCTTGGGTTCGAACGCCGAGTGCACGGCGGACAAAAAGCAGTGCGCGCCGTTTTCAAACTCGAACAACGCCGTGGCCGTGTCCTCCACCTCGCGTTCAAAGACCAGGGTGTTGGTGATGCTGTTCACCTTGGCAATGGGGCCGATGAGATTGAGCATCACCTCGATGCGGTGGCAGCCAAAGTCCATCATCGGGCCGCCGCCGGCCTGATCCTTTTCCAGCAGCCAGTGTCGCGGCTCTCCGGGCAGCGGATTGTATTGGCTGGCCGAATTGATCTGCACAATGACCACCTTGCCGATCTCGCCGGAGACGATTAAATCCTTAATACGGTGAATGACCGGGTAAAAATGGCGGTAATAGGCGACCCCGAGTTTGACGTTGTTGGCCTTGGCGGCGGCGATCATGGCGTCGCACTCCCTGGCGTTCATGGCCATCGGCTTTTCGCACATAATGTGTTTGCCGGCCTCGGCGGCGGCAATGGTCTGCTCGGCGTGCAGGTTCACCGGCGTGGCAATGTACACCGCCTGGATTTCTTCGTCGGCGAGCAACTCCCGCCACTCCTTGTACCACTTGCGAGCGCCAAATTGCACGGCGAATTCCTCCGCCAAGGCAAAGTTTTTACGATTGACGGCGACAAGGTCGCAGTTGGACAGATCGCGCAACGCCGGTGCAACGCGCGATTGTGAAATGTCCCCGCAGCCGATCAATCCCCATTTCAGCGTTTTCATATAACACCCCTCGTTTTAATGCTTTGATTTTTATTAGTATTACAGATACAACACTTTTGCATCCGTCTCATGTTGTTGTTTTCTTAACTTTTTGTGCCTTTGCGTCCTGAAGACCAAAGAGGCTTCCCGGCTAAAAATGAAATATTCTGACCGCCTTTTTGATCCGCGCCAGTTGCTTCATGGCCGCTTGTTCGCCTTCGGCGATAAAGTCTTCCACGTTGCTGAACTCCGACCAACTGAACAGTTTGACATGCGGCTGCACAAGGACGTCGGCCTCCCTGATCAACACTTCGTGATAATATTTTCCGGTGATGGCGCTGCTTCGCATGATAATCTGAACGATGTTGTCCGTATCCGGGTGCGGCGACAACTGCGACGAAACGTCGACGGCGACGACCTTTGAGCGCGCGGCCAGCTTTTTTGCCGCTCGTACGGGGACGGCGGATGTCGCGGCGCCGTCCACCAGCAAATAGTCGCCAATGGCAACCGGCGACAGCACGCCGGGCAGCGCCGAACTGGCCAGCACGGCCGCAACAATGGGACCTTGCGACAAGACGACCTCTTCGCCGCTGAGAAGATCGGAGGCCACGGCGGCGAAGGGGATGCGGCATTCCCGGATGTCGTCCTGTGAAAGCAGCTCGGAAAGGGCGGCGGTCATGCCTTCATCCATTTGCGCTATGGCCTGCATGGGATCGTTGTCGTCATTGCGCGGTCGACAAAGCTGTTCGGCGATGTGTTCCAAAAAAGAGCCGGGGCCGCTGTGCTGCGGCATCGAGGATTGCGATTGCTGAAAAATCGGCGATTGTAAAAGTTGCTTTATTTTTGCTTCAACATTATGCGAGTCCATTGTCTGTGCGTAACTGGCGCCAATAATAGCCCCCATACTGGCGCCGACGATGCAGCCAATGGGGATGCGTTCCTGCTCCAGAACGCGAAGAACGCCGATGTGGGCAAAGCCTCGCGCGCCGCCGCCGCCAAGCGCCAGCGCTATAGGTTGCTTGAATTTCAGGATCGTCTCCTCGATGAGTTGCCGCTGTTAGAATAAAGCAAGGGAGAAATCATCAAGCTATTGCAATAATGTCACCTTGCCGGAGGAATGATAGCCGCCGATTTTAATGCGATAGAAATATACGCCGCTGGGCACGGTCCTGCCCGACGGCGTGAGCCCGTTCCAGTTCACGGCGCGCTTTTGACTGGCCGGCAATGATGTTTGGATAATCGTCCCAAGGTGCTGCCCCAGAACGTTGTACAGATCAATGGCGACGTCGCTGTACTCTTGGAGGTCAATGATAAAAGTCACGCCGTCATGAAGCCGGTAGCTGAACGGGTTGGGGTAGACGGACAACAGACGGTTTTCCTCCGCCGGCGCGGTGATCGTCCCCCAGTAATTGACCGCCTGCAAGGCGTCGACGAGGCCAAAGCCGTAGGTGTTGTCCGGCTGCGTCACTTTGTCCGCTGTCTGCACCAGCGCCTGGCGAACCTGCTTTGGCGTCAATTGGGGATGCGCCGCCAGGATCAACGCCGCCGTTCCGGCGATGAGCGGACAGGAGAACGAGGTGCCGTTGCCGCTGCCGTAGCCATTGCCGTTGGGGAAAGCGTACACATCGCTCACCCCCATGGCCACGACGTCGGGCTTGATGCGACCGTCGGCAGTGGGCCCGCGCGAGCTGAAACCGGCGATGATGCCGTCGGCGTTCACGGCGCCGACGGCTATGACGTCGAACCCGTCCGCCGGTGCGGTGATGTATCGCCAACTTGTATCGCCTTCGTTGCCGGCCGAGGTGACGACGACGATGCCCTTTTGCACCGCCATGTCCGCGGCAATGGTAATCGGCGCCGTCTGGCCGTTCATGTCTTTGTATTCGTACCAGTCGATGTAGCCCAGGCTGGAACTGATGATGTCGGCGCCCAGCTTGTCCGCCCATTCGGCGGCGGCGATCCAATAGTCTTCTTCGACCTCGGTTTCGCTGCCCACATCTTCGGTCTTGGCCAACAGGTAGCCGGATTTGAAAGCCGGGCCAATCAGATTCCCCGGTGCATAGCCGCCGATGATGGACAGCACTTTTGTGCCGTGGCTGTTCTGAGAACCCGGTTCGCCCTCTTCATTGTCGACGTTTTCATCGTCATTGATAAAGTCCCA
>JAJRST010000509.1 GCA_024278645.1 bacterium
CTACATGGCCTGCTCCGACCCTTGCTTTAGCAGAGGAACAAATGAATATTCTGGATGGAAACAGCTTGTACTGTTGTCGCCGTCAAACATCATCTTGCAATCAAACGGTGAAGGAGGCGGCGCATTAAAATGAAACTCGATGTAATAGATATTGGCATCATTCTGATCTATTTTGCCGTTACAATTATCATCGGTTTTTATGTTTCGAAACGGGCTTCGAAAAATCTGAATTCCTATTTTCTCGGTGGAAATACACTTCCCTGGTATGTCCTCGGAATCTCCAATGCCTCCGGCATGTTCGATATTACCGGCACCATGTGGCTGGTTTACGCGTGTGTTGTTTACGGCCTGAAAAGCGCCTGGCTGCCGTGGCTGTGGCCGGTCTTTAATCAGATTTTCCTGATGGTCTTCCTCTCCATCTGGCTGCGCCGATCCAATGTGTTAACCGGAGCGGCCTGGCTTGCCACCCGCTTCGGCAAGGGCAGGGATACCGAACTGGCGCACATCAGTGTGGTGGCTTTTGCCCTGGTCAGTGCAGTGGGCTTTCTGGCTTATGCGTTCAAAGGGATTGGCAAGTTTGCCGCTATTTTCCTGCCCTGGGATCTGTCGCCGGATATGTATGCACTCATCATCATGGGATTGACCGCCATGTACGCAGTTAAGGGCGGCATGTTCAGCGTCGTCATCACCGAAGTATTGCAGTTCCTGGTGATGACTGTGGCGTCGATTGCCGTTGGCATCATTGCCATGATGCGCGTTTCGCCGGACATGCTGGCCGGAGTGGTTCCGGCCGGATGGAAAAGCCCGTGGTTTGGCTGGCAATTGAATCTGAATTGGAACGGCATCCTGGATTCCGTCAACGACAAGATCGTTCAGGACGGCTATTCGCTTTTCGCACTTTTTTTTATGATGATGTTGTTCAAAGGCGTCCTGGTCAGCCTGGCCGGACCGGCGCCAAACTTTGACATGCAGCGGGTGCTGGCCACCAAAGACCCGAGGGAAGCGGGATTGATGAGCGCTTTTGTCAATGTTGTTCTCCTCTTTCCGCGTTACCTGATGGTCATGGGTTTTACTGTTCTCGCGCTGGTTTTTCTAAAGCCGGAGCTGCAGGCCATGGGTGCGAACATTGATTTTGAGGCCATTCTGCCGCTCGCTATCACCAGATTCATTCCTGTGGGACTAATGGGAGTTTTGTTGGCCGGCTTGCTGGCGGCGTTTATGTCCACCTTTGCCGCGACATTGAATGCGGCGCCGGCCTACATCGTAAACGACATTTACAAACGCTATTTTAACGCTGACGCTGAACCCCGCATCTATGTCTATTTGAGCTATATTGCTTCCCTGGCTGTTCTCATCCTTGGCATTGCATTCGGCTTTGTTGTCGAATCTATCAACCAGGTGATGTTGTGGATCGTCTCGGCCCTGTGGGGCGGGTACACTGCCGCCAATGTATTGAAATGGTACTGGTGGCGATTCAACGGCTATGGCTATTTCTGGGGCATGCTCTCCGGTATTGCCGCGGCATTGGCGGTTCCCAGGATATTTCCTCATCTTTCGGAACTAAACGCCTTTCCGATTATTCTGGCCGTTTCCACGGCGGGTTCCATTCTGGGTTGTTTGTTGACAAGGCCAACGGAAGAGAGCGTCCTGAAAGAATTCTACACCCATGTCCGACCCTGGGGCATCTGGAAGCCGGTATATGATAAAGTCATTCAGGAGAACCCTGGTTTTAAAAAGAACTCGGGGTTTAAGCGCGATGCATTCAATGTAGCGGTTGGCATGATCTGGCAGGGTGCTCTCACCGTGCTGCCGATGTTTTTCGTTATTAAAGAAACAAGGGGGACAATTGTCAGCATTGTTGCTTTGGCAATGACATCTGTCATCCTGAAGAGAAATTGGTATGATAAGTTGCAGGGCGACACAACTTTGCCAGGGAAATGAAATGCATCAGCACGACCGGAAAGCCGTGTGATAAAAATTATTGCAGTTTTTCAAATAAAGTTGTAAATATATAACATGAATGGCTTGAATATACAATTACATAAATTTAAAAACAGTCGGGCATTGGCCACGGTCGCTTTTGCTTTGATATTCATGGCACTTCTGAATCCCCGGCCGACAAGCGCCTCCAGTCACTATGTGCCGACAATTAATCACCCCCTGTTGGAAACGTGGCGGTGGCATCTTTTCCCGGAAATGAGTGGAAAAGGGTTTCAATGCATGATCGAGGCAAAGGATGGCGCCATTTGGTTCGGCGCCAATGCCGGCGTTGTTCGCTACGATGGACTTCATTGGACCGTGTACTCTACACAGGACGGGCTGTCGAATGATGTCGTGCTGTCGATATGTCAGGCGAGCGATGGTAAAATATATGCGGGGACCGAGTCGGGGTTGTATGTCCGGGAGAATGAATATTGGACGCGAATTTTGCCGCGAGATCGCAACGATCTGAAAGTCAATAAAATCAAGGCGATTGGAGATGATGTTTGGGTCGGGACCGATGAAGGCCTATTTCGGATCAATAAAGATAGGAAAATCTCGCTGTACACTTCCGGGCAAATCGCTTCTGAAATTTCCGACCTGAATTCGGAAGTAAATATCTTTGTTATCCCCGATCATGTTGCGGATGCTTTTAACATTTTCGATCTCTATCAAGACTACAAGGAGCGGCTCTGGCTCGGCGCCTTTTCGGGCCAGATTATGGTGTGGGATGTAAACAGTCCTGTTCCATTGGATTCTTCCTCATGGCGGCTTTTCACGCAAGACGATGGCCTGGAATATGGCGAGGCGCCGCGAATCATTCAAACAAGCGATAAAAAAATATGGACTATTTTCGATCAGCCGAACAAAGGCATCAATATTTTTGATTTTAAAACCCGGAAATGGCAGTCGTTCCGGTTAAGTGATATCTTTGGCGGCGATGACATTAACTGGAGCATCACCCAAACATCGGATGGCGCCGTGTGGATAGGCGGGCATAGCCTGGTTTTGATTTTCAAAAACGGGCAATGGCAAATCTACCGACATACGGAGGCGCCTCTGCCAACGGCGCGTATTTCAATACTGGAAGCCAGGGATGGGGCGATATGGCTGGCCGGCAGAAATAGTGAAGTTTACCGCATTGATTACAATAACACACATTGGGAAACCTATCCCGGTCTCCACTTTCAATGCGAGTCGAAGGATGGTGCACAGTGGTTTATTACCCGGGAAGGAAACGTTGTGTCTTTCACGCCCCGCACGGGCGAGTGGACGCGTTATGGCGCGGAAGACGGTTTGATCGACATGCCCGTCGCTCTTGCCGTAACGGTTGACGACGTCATCTGGGCCGTGGGCAGTCATCAATACCGGGCGGCGACGGCCTATTTTACGGGCGACAGATGGGTCATGCAGCGGCATCCGAACTTTTCCTGGGGCATTGATTATCGCTCGCTCTACCAATCGGCCGATAGTTCTTTGTGGTTTGGCGCCAGTCCTTCCACCTATTCGGGGAATTATCTTGGTGGGGTTCTGCGCTTACAGGATGAAAACAGCTCGCTAAAACGGTGGACCCTTTACAGCAGCGACGTGATCGGAAAATTCAATGTTGTCGGTATTGCCCAGTCAAAAGACAAGCGCATCTGGACCGGCGGCATTTTTGTCGGTCGCTTCGACGGCAAAACCTGGACGCAGGTAAAGCAGCCGACCGAATTGGCAACGGAGTGGTTTGACGATATTATCAACACGCCATCGGGCGATATCTGGCTTTCCAAAGGCGGGGTGGGCCTTTTTCATTACAAAGCCGAGCAAAAAGAATGGCAAGTGTTTACGGTGGCCGATGGACTGGCCAGCAATATGGTGACCGGCATTCTTTGCCTTGCCGACGGCACCATCATGGCGGCCACGCCTAAAGGGATCAGCCGTTTTGACGGGCGTGACTGGATTACTCTGGCGCTGCCCGCATCCTTTAACATCAAAAGAGAGGGCGGCACCCTGCGGCAATCCGGGGATGGCGCGATCTGGATTAATATTGCCTCGCGGCTCTGGTATCGACGCGCCTTTAATGCAAACCCGATAGTGGATGAATCGTTCCAAAATTTCCGCACCATTCGATACAAGCCGGACAATTATCCTCCGGAAACACGAATATTTCAAGCCCAGGAAAAGGTTTCAAAAGAGGGGAATACCTTTATCATCTGGGAGGGATCGGATTATTGGCAAGTGACGCCCAAGACTTTGCTGCAATATTCCTATCGTATCGATGGTTCTGCCTGGTCGCCGTTCTCCTATGAAAATCAAAAAATATTTTTTTCGCTCAGTCATGGCCACCATGTTTTTGAAGTTCGCGCCCGCGACCGCGATTTAAATGTCGACCCGACGCCGGCGACGGTCAATTTTCATGTCATGCCGCCGCTGTGGATGCAGACATGGTTCATAGCTCTTCTTGCCACGTTTTCGAGCATCATTGTTTTCCTTCTTTATTATCTTTATAAAAAGCAGCTCAAAATTCAATGGATGGAAGCGAGAAAAATACATGAAGTGGATATGATGAAATTGCGCTTCTACACCAATATTTCCCATGAATTGCGAACCCCGCTGAGCTTAATTCTCGGCCCTTTGAATGAGCTCCTTGCCCGGGATTTTAAAATTGAAAGGCAATCGCTGAAGAATCGATTTGAACTCATGCAGCGCAATGCGAAACGCTTGCTTCATCTCGTTGACGAGGTGATTGATTTGCGTAAAATTGAAGCCGGCTGCCTCTATCTTACCTTGTCGCAAGGGGATATCTTTCGAATCATACGTGACATTGTAACTTCATTTCATTTTATGGCTCAGCAGCATAAAATCACATTAAAGGTGAAGACAAATCCCCAGGAACTGGCGACCTGGTTCGATGCCAATAAATTAGAAAAAATCCTGTACAACCTGTTGTCCAATGCGTTCAAGTTCACCCCGGATCATGGAACCATCTTTGTTTCCGCCGAAAAAGTGACTCTAAATGGCGAGAACGTCATCGAAATCATTGTCGAAGATACTGGCCCGGGTATTCCGGAAAGACATATGAAGCATATATTCGAACGCTTTCATCGCGTCGAGCCTCCCGGGTACAACCGCCCCGATGGGGCGGGCATCGGCCTGGCGTTGACAAAAGAGCTGGTGGAGCTGCATCACGGCGAAATATTTGCGCAAAACAAGCAAAACGGCGGCGCAAAATTTACAGTGCGCCTTTCGCTGGACAAAATGAATATGGAGAGAAAAAAGAGACTTGCCTCAACCGCGGCTGACGATGATGTCCTCCCCGATTCAACCGTATCCGCTGACAAAACAGAACAGAATGCAAAAGAGAATTCCGCTCCCCAGATTCTTATCGTTGAGGATTCGGCTGATATGAGGTCCTACATTCGGGATGAATTGCGTCTTACATACCGCGTTGTCTGTGCAGCAAATGGCAGGCAGGGAGTTGCCCTGGCCAAAAAAATGATGCCGGATTTAATTATAAGCGACATCATGATGCCGGAGATGGATGGGATCGAGTTGTGCAAGCGGATAAAGAGCGATGAAATAACCAGCCACATTCCGGTCATTTTGCTGACGGCGCGCAGCTCCGAGGACATAAAAGTCGAGGGGCTGAAAACCGGCGCCGATGACTATGTGACCAAACCGTTCAATCTTCGCACCCTCTCTGTCCGTATCTCTAATTTGCTGGAATCAAGAAAAAAATTAAGAGAACGATTCAGCAAGGAAATCAAACTGCAACCCGGAGACATTACTATTACCTCCGTTGATGAAAACTTTTTACAGCGTGCGATTAAAATCGTCGAGGACAATATTTCCAACGATCAGTTTGATGTTATCATATTCAGCGCGCAAATTGGCATGAGCCGCTCTCAACTATTCAGAAAATTAAAGGCGCTGACCTGCCAGACGCCGCAAGAATTTATTCGAACAATTCGATTAAAGCGAGCGGCTCAATTATTGGAAGAATCGCAAATGACCGTCACTGAAATCTGCTATGAAGTGGAGTTTAGTTACCCATCTCATTTTGCGCAACATTTTCGAGCTCAATTTGGCATCTCTCCGAAAAGTTATCAAAAGAAACTCTGATTTTTCCAGCCCCGCTCCATCCTGCCGCTATAATATGGAAATGCAACATCCCTGGTATTTTTTGAGACTCCCATAGTAGTTATTCAATGAAAATGAATTATCTTAATTAAAGACAATAATGGCAAAGGCCTGGTTAATAATTGTGGACTGGTTTAGCGCCATGACGAACAACCCCGGAGCAGTAAATTGAAGTACTTTTTAGGGCGCCTTTTTTTGCTGTTGTTTTATTCGAGTCTGTTTTCGGCAATCGACTTGCGGTCGGTGGATGGCCATCAAGGCGCTTTTAAGTGGCTTATGAAAAGAAAAAACGACATATCCGAAAGCGGCGCTGTATTATCAACAACGCGCTACCTGCCGGACAGCGAATGGCTTCCTGCTGTCGTCCCCGGAACTGTCCTGAACAGCCTCGTCTATAATAAAATTTATCCTTCACCCTGTTACGACCTTTATAAAAACTCTGAAACGGCGATACCTGACATCTCCGATGTCGGCGGTGAATTTTACCATTACTGGTTTCGAACAACATTTATGTTGCCGGAGGATTTTAAAGGGCGGCGTGTGTGGATGCGCTTTAACGGCGTCAATTATGAAGCGACGATATGGCTAAATGGACAAAAAATCGGCGAGACGGCCGGCATGTTTAAAGGCGCCTGTGTTGACGTTACTTCAGTGGTCGATTTTGAAGGCGTCAATGTACTTGCCGTGGATGTTTTACCTGCGGAGGCGACCGACGCCGCGAGTAATAATGGCAACAGAGCGATGAACAAAAAGAGCACCGGCGATGATGCTGAAATTGGTAAAGAGGTCGCCATGCAAATGTCCGCCGGCGAGGATGGCGCCTTCCCGGAGGGCGTCCCCGATCGCAATACCGGAATTTGGCGGGATGTGGTTCTCTATTCAACCGGCGCCGTCGCTTTGCGCAACCCGTTCGTCAAAACGGATCTCCCCATCCCGAAATTAGCCCCTTCGCGACAAACATTGTCCGTAAGAGTTGTAAACGCAACGAATAAACCGCAAAGCGGCACTTTAACAGGCGTCATTTATGATAATGATATTCGGGCGAGTCGCAAGGTTGCTTTAAAGGCGGGGGAAGAAAAAGAAATATTTTTTCGGCCGCAAGATTATCCGCAATTAATCATTGGCAATCCCAGGCTCTGGTGGCCGCGAAACAAGGGAGAGCAGTATCTGTATCGCTTGAGCTTTGATTTTTTCATGAGCAACGGCGTCAAATCCGACCATGTTGAGACGCGATTCGGCATTCGGGAAATTACCGTCAAGCAAAGTGCGACGGACATTTCCCCGGTTTTTTATGTCAACGGGAAAAGGCTTTTTATTCGCGGAGACAATTGGATGTCCGAGGCAATGTGCCATACATCGAAATTGCGGACCTATGTCGAGCTTAAATATATGCAGCAGGCCGGGATAAATATGTTGAGATTATGGGGCGGCGGCGTCAGCGAATCCGATTATTTTTTTGATCTTTGCGACAAACTTGGAATATTGGTCTGGCACGAGTCCTGGA
>JAJRST010000510.1 GCA_024278645.1 bacterium
AGCGCTTTTTATTTTTTGCAGGTCCTCGATCTTTTTTTCAATTTCCACGGTTTTGGCTTCCGCCTTTTCCCGCACCTGATCGCAACCGGTGTGCGGATCGATTCGCAGCGAAAGCAAATCCTTGATTTCATTCAGCGTAAAGCCAAGCGCCTGCGCCCGTTTTATGAATTGAAGCCGCGCCACATAATCTTGGGAATATTGCCGGTAGCCGGATGCCTTGCGCGCCGGCTCCGGGATGAGTCCCCACCGTTCATAATAGCGCAGGGTCTCGATATTCACATTAACTTTTTTCGCCAGTTGACTTGTGCTCAAATTCATTTGCTAATCCTCTCAAATACTGTAACAATCCGTACCACGGTACAGTGTTCCCGAATATTGCGACGGAATAAGAATTATTGCAATTCTAACTTTGTCACTTTCAACGTCAAGGCCTTGCCGGTATCTTTGGTACAACGTTTCATGTTTTTTTAATTTCCGGAAAAAATAATTAGCACACACAATCGGGCTTAAATGAAACAGGCGATTTGTAAGAAATACAAATCGCCTGCTTTTAGAGGAGTTGTGAAGAGCCGCCATTTTACTATTTTCCCGTCGCCCATCTTTTGTGAAAAAAGTTATAGATTGGCGTAAACACCAGTCCGACATAAGCGCCCCAAAAAAAGCTCTCTACCAGCCCCAGGAAGAATCCGCCAATGCTCAACCATTTGAATCCCGGCAAAACATTTTCAAGGAACTGATGCATGTGAAGACTGGATGGCGTGATGAGGCCGTACAAGATGCACAGAATAAAACTAAACGCCGCAAAGATGCTCAACGACCATGTCGTCACTTTTATATTCAACATTTTGCCTCCATCGTCTTTTAATGATGATGATGCTGCTGTTCGCCTTGATCTTCTTTCTTTTCCACATACGCCTTTGGGTCCATTTTGAATTCCTGCACGCACTGTTGGCTGCAAAAGTAATATGTGGCGCCTTTAAACTTCATTGTCGCCGCCGGCGTTTTTTCATCAACGGTCATGCCGCATACGAGATCTTTGGCCATTTTACTCACCTCCTTTCCTTTTGTTTAATGTATAGCCAAGTAACGTGCCAAAAGCGAGAAATTGTACAACATGCTAATAAATAAAGGGTTGTGTGAACAAGGGTTTGCCATGGAAATGTTCATAGTGTAGAATATTCTACACATTCTGTGGAATATTCCGACGTCTGATGTTCGTGATAACGTGCCGGTTCAGAGCAGGATTATAGCTTATTTTCAAAAACGGAATTTTTATAATCTGATGCCGGAAAAGAGCATAAAAGCCATAGCCATGAGTCCGACGACGATGAAGGTGATGCCGAGTCCCCTGAGACCGGCAGGCACATTGCTGTATTTCAATTTTTCGCGTATTCCGGCCAATCCGATTATGGCCAGCAAAAAGCCGACTCCTGTGCCAAAACCGTAGACAATGCTTTCGGTGAAATTGTAGCTCCGTTCCACCATAAAGAGGGTGGCGCCGAGAATGGCGCAGTTTACCGTGATGAGCGGTAAAAAGATGCCCAGTGAATTATAAAGCGCCGGGAAGAACTTGTCCAGGCTCATTTACAGTATTTGAACGATCGTCGCCGTAACGCCGATGTAAACGACATAACTGAGAAAGGAGAGATCGATGCTCCCCAATCCCGCCCAGCTCAGGGCATGTTTGGCCAGGACATAGTGATAAATCAAGTTGTTAATCGGCACGGTGATGACGAGCACAATGATGACGGCGATGCCAATGCCAATGGAACTGGCTAAATTTTTAGAGATAGCCACCACGGTGCAGAGACCGAGAAAGACGGACAGAATAATATTCTCAACAAAGATGGAGCGAATAATTAAACTGAGGTAATGTTCAAACATGGCTCGTCCCTCGTAATTTTTATTGCAATGACTTTGAATTTAATGCCAGGAGCGGCCCATTAGGAATAACATGACGATGCCCATGATAATGCCCCCGAATATATATTTTGTGGATTTGCTTATTCCGTGCGGGCCGTCAGCCATAACGATAGCTCTTGTTTTGAGGGTCACCGGACTTTGGTTGTTCGCATTAAAAATTTCCACGGTTATTTCAAGCACCCCTTCTGTTGCCGGTCTGTACTCAACAATATAGTCGCCGTATTCATCCGATCCTTCGAGTTGAATTGTCTCGCTTATACCCTCCTCCATTTCGTCAAAAGTCAGATCGATATAGGCATCGGTTAGAGGCGTTCCTTTTTTTGTTTCGAAAACCGACAAAACGATTTCGGCTGTTTGTTCAACATAAAGCGGCGGCACTTTGATGCGAATGGACAGGTCGTTTTTCTCAAATTCCTTTACTTGAATCATTGGCATATTGTCCGTGCCGGGATGGTTCATGAAAGAACCTCCATGCATACCCATCATGCCGCATCCGCTCAATGTAAAAACGAATAAAATGGCTAAAAGTACAAGCGCTGTCGTATAGGATTTAAGGCGTCTTTTTTGCAATTGTCGACTTCTCAGGTTTGTTGTCAATGACTCATGGGCTTTGATCGAGCAGTTCAAAACCGGCGTTTTTCCAGGCGTTCATACCGCCAGTGAGATCGTAAATTTTTATGTAGCCTCGATCCAGCAGCTCTTTGGAAGCGCTGGCGCTCATACCGCCGCTTCGACAATAAACGACGATTTTGGCGTTTTTGCTTTGGGGAAGTTTATCGGCGTTCGCTTCAATATCATTGTAAGGAATGAACATATCCGTGTTTGGAAGTTCGCCGGCGTAAGGGATATGCACATTTATTAATGTGAAATCTTTATTTGTCATCATTTCAGCCAGTTGTTGCGCCGAAATCTGGATGACCGTGACCGGCGTTTCATTCTCTTCAAGGGATTGCCCATTCTTTTGACAGGCAAAAAACGCAGTTGTTAAAATCGCTGCGAGCAGCAGGAATAAAAGGGTTTTTTTCGTCTTCATTATTTCTCCATCTCTTAAAATGGGGATGGGGTGAGACGCCTCGCCTCACCCCAGGTTGTCAGTCCTTATTTCATCATCCCCTGTTCCATGCCCTTGCAGCAGCTGCCGGAAAGCGATTGCAGCGTTTTTAACTGCTCTGCCGTCAAAAGTTTGCGCGATTGAATCACGACATTCAAAAAGTCCAGGCGTAATTCCTGCTCCAGAGAGCCAATTCTCGTGACCAGGGTTTTCACTTTGTCGAAGTCCGGCGTCGTTGTGTCCAAAAGCTCCTTCAGCTCGATTGCCGCGATATCGATATCCGCTTTGTTCTTCACCTTTGTCTTTTTAAAGTCGTTCTTTATCTTTTTTAAATCGGTGATCTGTTTTTCCGAAAGCGCCAGTTTTTCGGCGGACTTGAGCAGAAAGCCGGGACAGCCTGTCCCATGCAATGCTTTAAAAACCGGGTCCTGCATCATGCCCATCATGCCTTCGTGCTTCATCCCTTTGCCCATCATGCTGCCATGCTGCATGCTTTCGCCCATCATACCGCTCTTCATCTTGCTGCATTGGCCTTCCTTGGCTTCATGATGACCTTCCTGCTTGGCTTTATCCACACCCTGGCTTTGGCTCTTGTCGGCCATCATTCTCTGCTGCATCGGTACCG
>JAJRST010000511.1 GCA_024278645.1 bacterium
GCCGGTTTCGGTGCAGTCGATGACCAATACAAAGTCGACGGATGTTGCGGCGACGCTGCGGCAGGTGCAACGTCTGGAAGAGGCCGGCTGCCAAATTATTCGAATCGCCGTGCCGTCAAAGGCCGCGGTGGCCGCTTTTGCCGAGATCAAAAAGCACGCCTCCGCGCCGTTGGTGGCAGACATACATTTTAATTACGAACTGGCCCTGGGCGCCATTGACGCCGGCGCCGACAAAATTCGCATCAATCCGGGCAACATCGGCAGCCGCGACAAGGTTGAAAAGGTTGTGAAAAAAGCGGCGAGCTATGGCGTGCCCATTCGCGTGGGCGTCAATTCCGGCTCTATTGAAAAGGACATCCTGGAAGAGGAGGGAGGTCCGACGGTCGCCGCGCTGGTCAAAAGCGCGCTGCGCAACGTCGACATCTGCCGGGAATTCGGCGCCGAAGCCTTGGTGCTGTCGCTGAAATCATCCGATGTTCTAAAGACAGTAGAGGCCTACAGAATTGCCTCGCAAAGAACGGACGTGCCGCTGCACATCGGCGTGACCGAGGCGGGAACGATCCGCTCCGGAACCATAAAGTCGGCCGTAGGCCTCGGCATTTTGTTGGCCGACGGCATCGGCGATACGCTGCGCGTGTCGTTGACCGGCGACCCGGTGGATGAAGTATACGTCGGCTTGCAGATATTAAAAGACCTGAACCTGATCCCGTCCGGCGTCACTCTTATATCATGCCCCACATGCGGCCGCACCGAGGTTGATATGATACCGATCGCCGAAGAGGTCGAACGTCGCCTGGCCTGGATAAAGACGCCGGTCAAAGTGGCCGTTATGGGCTGCGTCGTCAACGGCCCCGGCGAGGCGAAAGAGGCGGACATTGGCGTCGCCTGCGGCAGGAACAGCGCCACACTCTTTTACAAAGGAAAAGTTGTGCGCAAAATCAAGGAAGATCGCATCGTCGATGAACTGGTGCAAGAAGTGATGGATTATATCGCAAAAAATCAAGCCGAAAAAAATAATACTCTGAAAAGTTTATAAAAATTACTATCTTTGTTCCTTAAAAATGCACGACTCACTTTTGACAAAACGGAGGTTGCAATGAAACTGGGCGGAATTATTCTCACCGGTGCAATTTTGATGATAATGCTTTCCCAGGGCAATGAACTGTGGGCGCAAGTCAGAACGCTGTATGTCAATGTGCCGCAGGAAAACCTGCGCAACGCCCCTAATGGACGCAAACTGGGTTCGTTGCTTGAAGGGACGGAGATGCTGGTGCTGCTCGAAAAGGACAACTGGGTCAAGGTTCAAATCACCGGCTGGATGTGGAAACCTTCCCTGACCACCGTTAAAAAGAGTTCGGCGCAAGGCGAGTTTAGGGCGCTGCACATTATGGTAAAGACCAGAGCAGAAGCGGAAGAAATCCTCAAGGAACTGGCCGCCGGCAAGGATTTCAGCGAGCTGGCGAAAGCGAAATCCATTGCGCCGAGCGCAGCGGCAGGAGGCGACTTGGGCTATTTTAACAGAGGCGATTTTAACCCGGTTTTTGAAAAAGCAATCACCTCCCTCAAAGTGAATCAAGTAAGCGGCATCATCGAGGCGGCGAACGGCTATAATATTTTCAAACGCATCAAATAAACTTTTCCAGGCCTGTGTATCCGAATATCCTGATCGCCCTTCCGGTCTATAACGAAGAAAAATTTATAGGCGACGTGTTGCGTAAAATTCACGCGGCTGCGCCCAATATTCCTATATTAGTTGTAAATGACGGCTCGGTTGATGAGACGAGCCGCCTGATCCGCCGCTTTGATGTTCATCTTGTCGAGCATGAAAATAACCTGGGAAAAGGCGAGGCCATTAGAAGCGCCTTTTCATACGCCCTGGAAAAAGGATATGACTGGATCATTTTCCTTGACGGCGACGGTCAGCATCCCCCGAAACATTTGAGGGATTTTATCAGTGAAATTATCCGCGGCAGGGCGGATGTCGTTCTCGGCAACCGCCAAAAACGCGCAGAAAACATGCCTGTTCACCGGCAGTTGAGCAACGGCATAACATCGGTCATAATTTCAATTTGCTCCGGACAACGAATTCGCGACAGTCAATGCGGCTATCGCGCCGTTCGAATAGGCGCAATGAAAAATATCATTTTAAAATCGCAAGGCTTTCAGGTCGAATCCGAGATGTTGATCAAGCTGGGCAAGGCCGGAGCTTCCTTTTCTCATCTGGAAATTGATACTATTTACGGAGGCGAATCCAGCGCCATCCGTCTGGTTGACGATACATTTAAATTCATTCAACTCGTTCTAAAAAGCTTTTGGTGGTAAATGATGGGTGTTGCAGAAGACATGGTGAATACAAAAGAAGAAAAAAGAAACATCATTCGAAGAATATACGATTGGGTGCTTGGCTGGGCAAAGACGCCGTACGGCGGACTCGCGCTTTTTGTTTTGGCCTTTGCCGAAGCCTCATTCTTTCCGATACCGCCCGATCCGCTGCTCATTGCCTTGGTGCTGGGCCTGCCGGCCGCCGCATTCCGATTTGCCTTGAACGCCACCGCGGCGTCCGTCCTCGGGGCCTGTTTTGGATATTTCATCGGCCATTCCCTGTGGTGGGCCGGCGCAACGGAATTTTCCGGTCTTGCCAACTGGTTCTTTGCTCACATCCCCGGGTTTACGCACGAGATATTTTACAGAGTTCAGGGCATGTATGAACAATACAACTTTTGGGTCGTTTTTACCGCCGGCTTTACGCCGATTCCATTCAAGGTCTTTACCATTGCGGCCGGCGCCTTTGACGTCAGTTTTGTCATGATGACCATTGCTTCGATAGTCAGCCGCGGCGCACGCTTTTTTCTCGTCGCCTGGTTGATCTGGAAATGGGGCGAACCCATCAAAGAATTCATCGAAAAGTATTTCAATCTTTTGGCGGTTGCCTTTACCGTTCTTTTGATCGGCGGTTTTGCCGCCATTAAATATGCTTTTTAATGCAAACAATGATTTTTTTATTGCATCTCGATGTTCATTTTAATATATTTTAAGTCTATTAATTTCGGGGCGTAGCGCAGCCCGGTTAGCGCGCCTGCTTCGGGAGCAGGAAGTCGGAGGTTCAAATCCTCTCGCCCCGACTGAAAAAGGCTGGTTCTTTGAAACCAGCCTTTTTTTTATTGCCCATCCAAAACACTTCGTATCTTTAAAAGCAAACGCCGCGGCGTAAAAGGCTTTTGTATAAAGTTGACGCCTTTGTTGAGGACGCCGCTGGAGGAAATGTGGTCGTCGCTGTAGCCGGACATGAAAAGCACCTTGATATGCGGAAAACGGCTTTGAATGCTTTGAACGACTTCGGGGCCGTTTCGCGTCGGCATGATCACATCGGAAACGATGAGATCGATATGACCATTTCCTTGTAAAACCTGCTGCAATTCTTCCTTTTTTTCCGTTGAAAGCAAAACATTATATCCCTGCTCTCGCAATGCAGAGCCTATCAGAACTCTGACATGATCCTCGTCTTCAACGACAAGGATGGTTTCGTCGCC
>JAJRST010000512.1 GCA_024278645.1 bacterium
ATTATCGCGTCGACGATGAAAGCGGCCCGGATCACAAGAAAATATTTACCATTTCGGTCGTCGTTGACGGACGCATCGTCGGCGTCGGAAAAGGAACCTCAAAAAAGAAAGCCGAGCAAAAAGCCGCCAGCGAGGCGTTGCGGACCCTGGGTCTTTTGTAAATTGTCAAACCCGACATAGTCGGGTTTTTTTGGGCCCTTTACGTTTCAATGACTTGGCCGCTTCGTGGTGCAAGCGTTTTTTTGTCACGCGCTCCGAATCTTCTGTTGTTCTATTGCCTTTTTATTATATATTTGGCATTATCCGTAAAGGCGTTCCGTGATTGATGACTCTTATAAAACCTTGATCGCGCCCGCGATTGTTGAACTGAAAGAAAAGGGCTCGCGATTCATCGCTCAGGCCGCGCCCGCCGCCGATAAAGAAGAGGCCGAGAATATTATAGCGCACATCAGCAAAAAGTATCATGATGCCACGCATAACTGTTTTGCCTACCGCATCGGCCCGGGAGCGGAAATTTCTCGCTACAACGACGACGGCGAACCATCCGGCACGGCCGGCAAACCCATTTTGCAGGCGATCATCGGCCGGGGGGTGACGAATGTCGTCGTCGTGGTGACTCGTTATTTCGGCGGCACAAAGCTGGGAACGGGAGGGCTGATCCGCGCCTACGGCGGCGTTGCCGCTCAGGCGCTGGCCGATGCTCGTATAGAAACAAGATATTTAAAAAAGACAATTCAGCTCGGTTGCTCCTATTCCGATATAAATGTAGTGATGAAAGCCGTGGAAAAGTTTGACGGGGATATTCGGAATTCCGAATATGGCGCAACTGTGGAAATGCTGCTGCAGGTGAGGGTCGTTAAAACAGAGCCGTTTGTACAATTCGTGATCGACCAGACCGCCGGGCGAGTAACTCCGAAATTGATAGAATAATCGAAATGTTGTATACCCTTTTATTTGTGCTGACCCTTGTTCTGAGCGCGTTTTTTTCCTGCAGCGAGACGGCCTATGTCGCCGCCAATCGTTTGAAATTGCGCATTTTGTATTACGATTCGGAAAAAGGACTGTCATCCCAGTTTTTGTTGCAAAGCGACCAGCGATTCCTGACGACGATTCTCGTCGGCAACAACATCATGATGGTGGCCTGTTCTTCCCTCTCCGTGCTCGTCTTTTCGACCTTTGTGAGCAGGACGGTTCTGGTTTTTTTTACCACTGCTTTTTTATTGTTTTTTGGCGAAATATTGCCAAAATCAATCGCCACGCAAATCCCCAACAGGTTGTCTCGTTTTTCGCTCAACCTTTTAAATTTATTTTACTTGGTTTTTTTTCCATTGACGCGGTTGACGGAGGCGCTCTCGCAACTCGTCGTTCGAGTGTTGAAAGGCGAGCGCAGCGAATCAAAGCTCTTTTCAAAAAGCGATTTGCCGGTGCTGGTTCGCGAGTACTCGGCGACTTCTGCCTTTGATGGCGACGATTATCTGCTTTTGGCCCGCGCTCTCCGCTTTCGAGACAAGAGACTTTGGGATGTCATGATCCCACGGACGGATGTCGTCGGCGTTGAATTCGGATTGCCGTTGGAAAAAGTGATCGAGGTTTTTAAAAGCAGTGGATTTTCACGGCTGCCCGTCTACCAAGAAAACCTGGATCACGTGAAAGGCTTTTATTACATCCTTGACTTTTTTGACATGCCGAAAGATATGGCAACGTTGTTGCGTCCTTGCCTGGCGCTGCCGGAAAGTATGAGAGTCATGGAAGCGCTGCAAAAGTTCCAAAAGGAAAAGGCAAGCATTGCCATAACCTTTGACGAGCACGGCGGCACCGCGGGACTGGTGACGGTCGAGGATATCATCGAAAGGCTGGTCGGGGCCATTGAGGATGAGTTTGACAAAGGTCGTTTCCGCGTCAGGAAAACGAGCGATGCGACGCTCATCGCCGACGGCCGTACGACGGTTGACGAATTAAGTGAAAAATTGAATATTGAATTGCCCGAGGGCGATTATGTGACAATCGCCGGTTTGATCGAAGACAGGCTGGGGCGAATACCCCAACCCGGTGAATCCATTGATCTGCCAACGTGCAAGATCAAAGTGCTGGAAGCGACAAAAACAAAAATAAGTAAAGTTTGGGTTGCAAAAAAAACGAAAAAGACTGTATAAAACAAAGTTGTTTATGAATCGAAAGGAGAAACGCTGATGAAGATTTTTAGTATTTCAAGTGTTGCGAGGGGCGCCATGGCTCTGGCCGTTATTTTATTCTTTTCCTTGGCGCAATATGCAATGGGCGCGGACAACAATTCCGTGTGGAAAATCCATGACTGGAGTCGGCCGCGGCCGGCGGTCATAACCCCGCCGACGCCAAGCACGCCGCAACAGGTCGGCCTCGCCCCGTCGGACGCCGTCGTCCTTTTCGACGGCTCGGGTCTCTCGAACTGGCGCGCTATGGACGGCGGCCCGGCAAAATGGATCGTGAAGGACGGCTATATGGAATCCGTCAAGGGCGCCGGCTACATTCGTACGTTGCGAGGGTTCGGCGACTGCCAGTTGCATATC
>JAJRST010000513.1 GCA_024278645.1 bacterium
CACCACGCGTCCGGTGACGTCAAAGATGGTGATGTTGACGTTTGTGCGCTCGGCCAGGGAAAAGCTGATCGTCGTCGCCGGGTTGAACGGATTCGGATAATTCTGCTTCAGTTCAAAAGTCTCGGGCATTTCCAGCTTGTTATCGACGCCGGTGCTCGACTGCACGGCGTAAGGGCCGAACATTTCCGTGCTGCCGTCCACTTCCACGGCTTCGAGTTTGTAGTAGAAATCGCCGTCAACGTCGTCGATATATTCGTAATTGCCGCCAAAGTCGCTGAACCCGTCCCACGCCGTGATAATTGTCTCGTTGATTTTGCTGTAGCCGCTCTCTTCATTTTCGCTGCGGTAAAGGTTGTACCCTGCGTGATTGATCTCTCTGTCAACTTTCCACTCTAACTTTATGCCGTTGGCCGTCCGCGTCGCACTGAAGGAGTACAGCTTGACGGAAACCGGATTTTCACAAAACTGCACTTTATATTTTTCAGTTTCTCCCTGCTTTTTCGACTTTTTATCGCAGCCTTTGGAACTGATCTTGAACGTGGCGACTGTCGTCTCCAAAGTCGCGTCCTTCGGCGCCTTGACTTTAATTTTCAAATACTGGAACACCGCTTTTTTCGTTGATTTCACCTTTGTGGAAACAACTTGTTCATCCGCCTGTCGCTTGCCGTCGTTGTTGTAATCGATCCAGCCGTCCAACTGCGCCTCTTTTCCGGTGGTGTTCATGTATTTAATGTCCAGGGAAAATTCACTTGCTTTGTCGATCTTTTTGGGGACGCCGACAATGAGCTTGCCGTTCTGATAAAACTCGACGCCGTCATCCGAGTCATGGCCGCTTCTCAGCTCGCCAAGCTTGAGAATGCTTCTTTTATCAGTCCCATAATCATCATGATCATCACAATCATGACCAGCATCATCGCTATCATGCTTCTTATAACCATCTTTATTATCATCATCATCATCTCCTTTTTTATCGTCGTCGCAAGAAATCACCAGTTTATGGCCTCTGCTGCCCGCCGTTTGCCATTCGTGATCCTCGTAAACATTGCTGTGAATCGTAAAATCGAACTTGCCGTTCTTGACGGAAAATTTCGCTTCCCAGCCGCTGGCGTGGCTGATGTCGCCGTCAAAGCCGACGCCGATCCAGGCAAAATCGCCGGCGTCGCCGCTGCTCACCATTGTTTTGCCGTCCAGCTTGACATAAGTTTCGTTGCCGTCAAGGTCGACAAACATCGGGTAATTTTTTTCCGCCAAAACCAGAACATACAATTCATTGGCGTCGCAATCGTAGCGCAGGTAGGCGTTGGCGAGAACGGCTTTGACGCTTTTGCCGTCAGAGCCGTCTCGCCATGCCTTGTGCATTGCAACGGCAAAATCAGCCTTCAAATCCCACTCTCCGGAATTGCCGTCGACCACCGCTGAATCGTAACCGGGTTCAATGTCATCCGCCAAAATGACCGAACCCATCAGCGTCAAAAAAATCGTCAGTAAAATCGTCGTCGTTTTCATTTTTGATTCCTCCAAATCATGTCGTTTATCATTGTTTCACCCAGGCTTAATACAAAGGGCAGACCAGGTCGAAAACGGCCGATCTAAAGGAACGTTAACCATTATTATTTCTTCACTTATACACTCATCAACGTCGCTCTCCGAATGCCGTTCAATCGGGGCGTTTCTCCCCAGGTGGAGAAATCATCCCGGAAATAAAAAAACAGCGATCAGAGAAAAAACAACGTTTATCAAGGTGTGGAATGATAGCGCGGAAAAGATTCGGGCGGGAACAAGTAATGCTTTTGATTGAAAGGCAAATTTGTTACTTTTATTAGCCTGCATTATTCATGAAATCAGGCCTCGAAGACTCCAAAGCTCAAAGAAGCTATATTTTACACACAGAAAGGCATTGGCAGTAAATTTTAGAAACTATTTGTTTTGTTTAGAATATGTCTTAATTCTATTGTTTTTGAGCACCTTCGAGACTTGGCGCCTTTGAGGCGAATGAATTTTTCAGGTTAGAAAAAAATGGAAGCTCGACATGAATGAAAAAAATATCCGCGACGTCAAAGCCAAACATGAAAAAAAGCTGATAAAGATTCCCGGGGTGATCGGCGTCGGCATTGGCAGGGAAGGCGAGGAGGATGTTATTGTGGTCCTCGCTTCATCGGCGTGCAAAAAAATTCCGAAAGAGCTGGACGGGTACAAAGTAGTAGTTCGGGAGACAGGGCCAATAAAAGCGCTCTGAGGTTCAGCGCCACGAGCCAACAAAACCATGGCTCGGGCATCCCGCAACCATACGACATCAAATCGTTTTACGGCAAATGGTTTTGCCTTTCATATCATCAATATCCCCGGTACTGAAACACGCTGAACGCCGCCCATTTCTCGGCAAAGTTGGCCTCGCGCACGGCAATATAAAAAGTGGGCAGCCCTTCAAAATCCTGCGACCCCAACCCCTTGTTGGGAATGCCCACCGAGCGCGGAACTGGCCTGCCGTGGCCTTGCAGGTTCAAACGCACCACCGCCTTGTTGTCCTTGATGGCTAAAAACCGGATGCCGAGCACGCCGGAATCGCCGGTGTCGCCAAGCTCAATTTCCTGCCCCACATAGACCTTGTGCGTAAACCAGTAACGCGGCGTTTCCCCCGGCGCTACGACTTGCGTTGCCGGCCGCCAACCGTTATCCCGCAAAACCTGGTGATTCAGAGAACCTTGCACATACGGTCCGCTCATGACGCTGAACCGCGTGGAATCATAAAATTCGAGCGTCAGCGGGCGCGTGGCAAATTCGGCGCTGTCAAAAGCGGCGAATGTTTTGCTGACAAGCTGCTTGTCGCCTTTGAATACGGTCACTTTGGCCGGCGCCATACGGCCCATTTCCGTTATGGCGCTGAAATTTTTCGGCGTGGCGGCAATAGAGACGTCCTTGCCTGTAACCAGTGCAATGAGCTGATAAACGCCAAGCAAAGCCGCCAGGGAAATGGCGATAATGAGCGCCGCCCGGGCCAGCTTTTCAAATTTATCCTTGAACAGAAATGAGATAGCCGCCATGGCGATGATGGCGGTCGGCAGCCCCAAACTGATGAGAACTTTAATGACGTCCATACCAACTCCTGTTGAAAGTAACATTTCACAGCGCAAACTGGAATCAGGTCGATAAGTTTTTGACTGCGGCAACACGTCAAACACGACGTCGTCCTGCTGACCAAGCCGGACGAGCCAAAACAAAAAAAGACCTTTTTCAAAATAGTAAAACCGCAAGGAAATCACAAAGCTTTTTCGGTTTTCTTTGCGTCACCGCGACTTTGCGCGAGCCTGTTTTTTATGTCATTCCAGGTGACAAATTGATTCTTGGAATCGAAACATGATGCTTCTCCGGGTGGTTCCCGCGAAAGGAAGGGCGGCAGTATTTGCTTGAATTGAAAATGCGACATCGAGTCGACCGGGCGGCCGACTCGATGAGCAGGGAGATTATTTTACCCACAATCCGTGCAGGTTGCAATACTCGCGCACTTTGACGACCTCTTCATCCGTCAGGAACGTCGCTTTGGGCGCATCCGTGGGCGCCAGGTCGGCGCGCAGAATTTGCGTCGGCGTAATCACTTCAATGAACTGAATCCAGTGATCCTCGCCCATGGGATGCTCGACCGAACCGACGACAACGTTCACCTTGCCGTCGGCGATTTCGACGACGGGCACGTGCTTTTCCTGCGCCGCGTCGGTGTCGTTTTCCTTGAGCTGCGTCATGTCCTGGCCGCAGCAGGACAGCGTGCCGCCGCCGACCTTGAGCACTTCGACAATGTTGCCGCAAATCTTGTACTTGTAAACTTCCGCTTTTTCTTTAACCATAGTGTAACTCCTTGTTTTTATAAGTATCGAGCGCTGCTGTTTTTCAATATAAAATTGCACTCCATTCATGAGTTTTATCCCCCGGTCAAGTGAATAACAGCGCAAAATCTCAAAGAATTCCGCCCGAATTCAAGGAAAGCGTTTAATCCACCCCACGGCGTCGGCAAGAAGATCGGTCACGTAATCGGCCTCGGATTGTGCAAGAGCCAGCTCATCGGCATCATGCCTGGAATTATAATAAACGGCGAAGCATCCGGCGCTCTTGCCGGCGCGAACATCGGACAGCTTGTCGCCGATCATCACCGATTTTGCAAGATCGAGACCATGTTCCCGTGCCGCCCGTAAAAGCATTTTTGGCGAGGGCTTGCGGCAGCTTTCCCCTGCTTGATCCGGCAGATCAAAGCAGCAGTAGACGGCGGTGAACAGCCCGGGGCCAAGCAAGTCGAGCGTTCGTTGATTGACAGCGTCGACCTGCTCTTTGCTAATGAGCCCCCTGCCCACGCCGGATTGGTTCGAGATGATAAATAATGCGTAGCCCAGCTTTTTTAAAGTTTGACAAGCGTCGCGAGCGCCCGGCATGAGCACAACCGTATCCGGCTCACCGTTATATGGAACATCCTTGATCAGCGTATCATCCCTGTCAAAAAATATGGCTTTCATAAATTTTCATAACTGAAAAGGTGAGAGCGTTTCATATTTATAACGCGTTGATGCGGCATTTTATTCTTCGACATAACTTTTGCGCAATTCCTCGGGCGTCACTGTGGCCGTGCCGATTTTCCCCACCACAACGCCGGCCGCGCGATTGGCCAGCTCGGCGGCGGAAACGCCGTCCAGACCGGCGGCGATGGCCATGGTGTAAAATGCGATGACCGTATCCCCGGCGCCGGAGACGTCGAACACCTCCTTGGCGCGAGTCGGAATGTGGTACGGAGGATCAGGGGGATCGAACAACATCATGCCTTCTTCTCCGAGCGTGATGAGCAGGGAATGAATGCGCCATTTTTCCAGCAGGACTTCGCCAATGTCGACGATGTCGTGCTCGGTCTCGTCGAACGGCAGGCCGACGGCGGCAAAAGCCTCTCTCCTGTTCGGTTTGACGATAGTGGCCCCGGCCCAATCCATGGGGTTGTTTGGATTCGGATCGACGGCGACGATTTTAAAATGCTGTTGCGCAAGGTTGATGACGCTGTCCACCAGCGGCTGCGTGATAAAGCCTTTGCCATAGTCTTCAATAATAATCGCATCGATGTCATAAACAATGTTGCGGAGATGGGTCATCAACGCGTCAATTTCCTGCTGCGTTATTTTCCGCTTGTGCTCCCGGTCCACGCGCACAATCTGTTGATGTTTGGCAATAACGCGCGTTTTGACGATCGTACGATAGTCATCCAGGATGAGCACCGCCTTTGTGGAGATGCCGCTTTGCTGCAACGAAGCGAGCAAGAATGCGCCGTTGCGGTCGTCGCCGATCATGCCTCCAATAATCGTATTGGCGCCAAAATCGGCGATATTTCGGGCGACGTTGGCGCCGCCGCCGGGAAAAGCCGATTCGCTGGACACGTGCACCACGGGAACGGGCGCCTCCGGCGAGATTCGGTGGACGTTGCC
>JAJRST010000514.1 GCA_024278645.1 bacterium
AAAAAAAATTGGTGTACGGATGAGGTTCAGGCGACAGGTTCGACAGAATCTGTAATTATTTCAACATAATGGTCGGAGACGTCGGCAACGCCGCCGGCGATTGTAAAACGCTTGTTGCCGCCAATGGCCTGCACTTCAAGCAAGCCATCTTTAAGCAAAACCAGGGCATGAATGTGATGCAAAAGAACCCCAAAACGACCATTACGTCCCGGCGCCTTGACCTGTATGACGTTCTCAGAGTACACGACTCCTTGCGGCGTCAATATATCCAGTTTAAAGTATTCTTGTTTTGACATATCTTTACGTCACTTTTATTTTTTCCGCTTTTTCCACCGCTTCATCGATTGTGCCCACCATCCAAAAGGCCTGTTCCGGCAAGTCGTCGTGTTTGCCTTCAATGATTTCTTTAAAGCCTTTGATGCTTTCCTGCAGCTTGACATACCGCCCTTCGAACCCGGTAAACTGTTGGGCGACAAAGAAGGGCTGCGACAGAAATCTCTGGATACGGCGAGCGCGGTTTACGGTGATTTTGTCTTCTTCGGATAATTCTTCCATGCCAAGAATGGCGATGATATCCTGCAGGTCTTTATACTTTTGTAAAATCTGCTGCGCCTGGCGAGCGACGGCATAGTGCTCGTCGCCGACAATTCGGGGATCCAGAATTCTCGAGGTGGAGTCGAGCGGATCCACTGCAGGATAGATGCTTTGTTCCGCCAACTGCCGTGACAACACGGTGGTGGCGTCCAAATGGCTGAATGTCGTCGCCGGCGCCGGATCCGTGAGATCATCGGCGGGTACGTAAATCGCCTGCACCGAAGTGATGGAGCCGTGCTTTGTAGAGGTGATGCGTTCCTGGAGCTGTCCCATTTCCGTGGCCAGGTTTGGTTGGTAGCCCACGGCGGAGGGCATGCGTCCTAAAAGCGCCGACACTTCGGAACCCGCCTGCGTGAAACGAAAGATGTTATCGATGAACAGCAGCACGTCGCGGTTTTCTTCATCGCGAAAGTATTCCGACAGCGTCAGCGCCGTCAGTCCGACGCGCAGGCGCGCGCCCGGAGGCTCATTCATCTGACCGAACACAAGAGCCACTTTGGACTCTTCCAGATTTTCCATATTGATGACGCCGGTCTCCTGAAATTCGCGGTAGAGATCGTTGCCTTCGCGAGTGCGCTCGCCGACGCCGCCGAACACGGAAAAGCCGCCGCGATAGATGGCGATGTTGTTGATTAATTCCTGAATCAAAACGGTCTTGCCCACGCCGGCGCCGCCAAAGAGGCCGGTTTTTCCGCCCTTGGCGTAAGGCTCCAGCAGGTCGATGACTTTGATGCCGGTTTCCAGAATTTCGGTTTTTGTATCAAGTTCGTCGAGCGGCGGCGCTTCCCTGTGGATAGACCATCGGGCGTCGGATTTTATTTCGCCAAGTTCGTCTATTGGCTCGCCGATAATATTCAACATCCGCCCCAGCGTGCCGCGACCGACGGGGACGCTTATGGGCGCGCCCGTGTCCCGGACTTTGTGACCGCGCATCAGACCGTCTGTTGAATCCATGGCAATGCAGCGGGCCGTGTTCTCTCCCAAATGTTGCGCAACTTCCAGAACCAGGCGGCTGCCGTCGTCTCGCGTCAATTCAACGGCGTTTCTGATATCAGGCAACTTGCTGTCTGAAAAGTTGACGTCAATAACAGGACCAATAATTTGTGATATGTGACCAATATTTTCCATTCACTTTTCTCCCGAGGCGTATGCCGACTCATCCTCGCAGTGCTTCGGCGCCGCTGACAATTTCATTTAATTCTTTGGTTATCGCCGCCTGGCGCGCTTTGTTGTAAAAAAGAACAAGATCTTTAATCATATCGTTTGCATTGTCGGAAGCCGTCTCCATGGCCGTCATACGGGCGCCCTGCTCTGCCGTGAAAGATTCAAGCAGAATTCGGTACATGGAATAATTCAAGGCTTTCGGCGCCAGCTCCTCCAGCATCTTTTGCGGATTCGGCTCGAACAATTGCGGCTTTTCGACAACAGCCTCTGTCTCAAAGGGTTCAACAGGCAAAAATTGTTTTACGATAATCTTTTGCTGAAGGATTGACCGGAATTCATTATAAATTATGTAAATCCGATCAACTCTTTTCTGCTCGAATTTTTTGACCAGAGACGCAGTAATCCTTTTTGCATCCTCGAACGAAAATTTATTAAAAAAGTCAATATACTTGCCAACGATCCGGTAATCACGCCGTCGAAAGTGATCGTATCCTTTGCGGCCGATGGTGATCAAATGAGTTTTGCGCGTTTGGTCGCCAATTTCTTCTATCGCCTTTTTGATGAGGTTGGAATTGAAACTGCCGCACAAGCCACGATCCGCCGTCACCAGTACATAAAGCACATTTTGGGGAACGCGATTCTTAAAGTAAGCGTGCTGTTTGTTTATTTTTATTTGCGCCAGTTCGCCGGTGATTCGAAGCAGTTCATCCGCAAAGGGCCGCGTTTGCATGAGCCGTTGCTGCGACTTGCGCAGCTTGGCCGCGGCCACCATTTTCATGGCCTTGGTGATTTGTTGCGTACTCTTGACGCTTTCGATTCGGCGTTTTATTTCGCGTAAAGTGGCCATAGTCTATGCCGCAATCTCGTTAATAAAGGCCTGGCAAGCGTCGGCCAAACGCTTCTCCAGCGCTTCGTCCAGCACCTTTTTATCAGCCAGTTCTGTTAAAATGTCGCCATGGTTGGCGGTCATAAAATCGTAAAAAGAACGTTCCGTCTCGGTAATTTTTGCAACGGGTACGTCGTCCAGAAAGCCGTTGGCGCCGAGATAAATGACGGCAATTTGCTGCTCGACCGAAAGCGG
>JAJRST010000515.1 GCA_024278645.1 bacterium
ATAGACCTCAAATGACATTTTTGAGGCCATCGATGCGCTGGAGAATTCAAGCCGGAAAATCACGGTTGATTGATGCACGGAATGTTAGATAAGTGACGAAATATCAAGACAATAATAAAGTACGAAAATGCAATGAAAAGCCATTCGCTGGCATTTCTATTGCAAAAGAACAGCGGAATATGCTCTGTGTATTCCGCCGCCGGCTATAGCAACTAATACGTATGCACCGAGGAAAATTCACCATAACGTGGGTGTGAGGCAACCGTGGATGGGCGAACCGTTAATCAAAAAGATTATTTTTCAAAGCTTGTGAATAATATAAACATTGATCAGGTTGAACAACATATCGCGGAGAACAAGGCCAACGGCAAGGAGCACTTTTTATACCAGCTCCTGGAGCCGGTGCGCGCGGCGCAGCCTTCTCCCGATTTAGAGCAAACGCTCGAGCGTATTCTGCACGCCGCCCTGGTTATTACCCGGGCGGAAAGAGGCTTCTTTTCACTCCGAAATTCCAAAAACAAGCTGGAATTCAAAATCGGCCGCAATAAGCTGAACCATCGTCTCTCGGCCGCAGATTTCAAGGTGGACAGACCCCTGGTGCTCAAGAGCATTCAGCGAGAGATGACGATCGGCAAAAGCAATCCCGACAGCGCTCTGTTGCACGTCATGTCGGCGCCCTTGTACATTCATTTCGATCTGGTCGGGGTGTTGTATCTGCAAAGCTCCCAGCCGATTCTCTCCAGTTCCAATCCAAAGTGGAAAATGTTTCAGTTGTTCCTGGATCATACGGCCCTGGCCATACGAAACGCGCAATATTATAAAGTGATGCATGACGCCGAAGAAGAAAAAGAGACCATGCAAAAAAATCTGATTCAGAGTGACAACCTGGCTATGAAGGGAACGCTGGCCGCCAAGATCGGCCACGAGATTAACAACTATTTATCCGGCATCCACGCCAATATCGAGATGGCCATGGAATTTGCCGAGGATCGCAGCAAGCGAGACCTTGTCGTCGAACGGCTTGAAAAAGCGCGCGAGATGATCATGAACATGACCTCGCTGTCCAATGGGTTGATGGCCAAGAACGGCGTTGATCCCAACATCGAAAAATCGAGTTTGAACCAGGTCATCAACAAGTTTGTCGATTTTGTCAAGCCGATTTACAAGTACTCTGACGTGGTCATTGAAAAAGAGCTCAGTGCTTCGATCCCGGATGTTCATATCGATAACGGCCTGATGATTCAGCTTTTATTCAACCTGGTAAAAAACGCCGTGGAAGCGCGCGCCGATGCCAGGATCGTCATCAAAACCTACTATGATCGCCAGACCAAGATGGTCAAGGCCTCCATTCAGGACAATGGTCCGGGCATGTCCGAGGAAAAACAGAAAAAGATTTTCCGGATGCAATATACGGACAAGGCGGACGGGCACGGCTATGGACTGGCGATTTGTCAGGACATTATGAAAAAGCACAACGGAGAAATTACAGTCGAGAGCAAGCTGAAGGAGGGGACGACGTTTATCATCGGCTTGCCTCTTAACGTGGAAGAAGAGTTTGCCGACCTGGAGTTTGATCGTCTGGAATTGTTGGTGGAGAAAAGGAACAGAAAACGCAAGGTCGCAAAACAAAACAAGTCAAAGACAAAAATAAAAAGAATCGCCGCCCGCAGGCGTCCCAAGCAGCTTTTGGACTATTCGCCGACGCTGCACTGACGGCGAACGGGCGAACGCCGACCCGCACAATAGAAGACCGATTTCATTGTACATAATAATCGATTACATCCTCGAGCGCCGATTGACAAACCGGGCAAAACGGCGTCATGCTTTTTGAAAACATGCGACAATTGATCGCCGGCCGATAAACGCCTTTCGATGCATAGCCGGCGCCCTCGAAGCAGCCAATCACATTTTGCAAATCCGCATTGTTCAATATCTCGTTCATCCTTGCATCGATTTCATCTCTTTTCTCCCGATAATCCGCCTCGTTTCTGTTCAACGCGGCGCGCGCCGCGGCCAGGGAATCATATTTTGCCTTGTCCCAGGGCGTGGGAATGGGCGTCCCCGGCGTGATGCGCGCCGCCCACTTGGCTTTGCCGCTTGCGTGCAGCGTGGTAATGTTCGCCTCCCAGGGCTCCACATCCACGGGATACATGTCGTTGTAAGCCACATTCGAGCTATAATATTCATCGGCAAGGCCGGCGAAAGAGTGGCCGAACTCGTGCACAAACACATAATCGGACCACCAGTCCGGCTCGCCTTGCGTCCGTCCGGTGTAGCAGGTCGCCATGCTGTTGTAAATGCCGCCGCCGCCGTAGCGCGCCTGGTTGAACAAAATGTAAATGACGTCATAGGGCGCCGACGAGGCGATGTCGCGTATCTTTTTATTCTGCAGCGACAGGACGTATCGACTCAGGTCAAAAGAGTTAAAGCTGGCGCCCAGCGCTGAATGCCGCCATTTGTTTTGCCGCGGTTCGTCGATGCCGCTCTCCGAGGAAACCACGTCGATGGACCAGACGTTAAAGTCGCTTTTGCGTTTGTCAAAAGGCGCGGCGGAAAACAACGCCTTGGTATATCGTTGCACATCCAGGTGAAATTTGGACATCTCGTTTTTTGTATACCCGTCTCCCATGATCAACAAATCGACCTTGGTCGGCGGCTCGCCGTTGTCGATGAACTTTGTCACGGCAAGGGGATATGATTTTTTCTCCCGATTGACGAATCGCGA
>JAJRST010000516.1 GCA_024278645.1 bacterium
GTAAGCGATGTTGTAGATTTTGTAAATGTCGAGCAAATCGGCGCGATTGTAGCCGGGCTCGTCGTACAGCATCCAGCAGAGCACGGCCGGGTGGTTTTTATATTTTGTAATGGTGTCGCGCACCGCCGAAAACCAGTGCGGTTTGGCGCCGTGCACGGGCACCGCGGCTTTTAAACCGGCCTGCTGTACTTTATCCAGATCGCCGGTGGAGGCGACGACGAAGTTATAGCCGGCGGCTTTGAGGCGCTCATACTCCTCCGGCGGCGCGCCATACGTGCCGATGGGAAAGAAGGCTTGACCGTTTTCATCAACAGGCAAGAGGTCGCGATTCAGCATTTTGGCCCGGGGATGCCTCTTCAGCTTGCCGATGAAATGCCTCTTTTCCGCGACAATGACGCCGTCATCCGGCGTATTCAGGGTTGCACGGGCCAGCAAGAATCCTTTGGGTAGATCGCTCAAATTGAATTGCACCGGAAAGCCGGGCAAGGTGCTTGCTTCAGCGACTTTATGCGAGCGATGGTCAAAAATCTCGATCAGCGCCTCCTCGCCCGGCGCCAGAACGCCGATCCTGAACGGCTGCCCGAATTGGGCGAGGAGGCGATCCTCCTCGGAAACCAGGGACAATGTTTTATAGTCGTCCAGGTTTTCACGAATCGCCGCCAGGGTAGAATCGTAATTGAGCAAGCGCACGACAAGGCCGAAATCGCCCAGGCCTTCGTCCACTTTGAAGAGCAGGCTATTCATCCCTTTTTGCAGCGTGATCGGCACATAGTCGTTATCCTTTTGCAGCCAGCGACCGTACGGTGGATGACTCTCGTGTATCTCGCGTCCATTGAAAAAAACCTTGACGCCGTCATTGCTGCCGACGGAGAGGATCGCCTTTTGCTCGATGGGAGAATTGACCCGGCAAAACGCATAAGCGACCACCATATCGTTGGGCTCAAAGATGGAATCGAAGGGAATCTTGTCCGTGTCGCTGCGATAGAAAAACCAGGTGCGTTCGATGGAATCCGCTGTCACGATCATGCCCTCCACGGGCTGCGCCGCTGCTTCCCCGCCGATGGACTGCAAATAGTCCGTGAAAAACCCGGCGCATTTTTCGTCGTGCATGTAATCCATGCGATCGCACTCCGGGCAGTTGGGAAACGGACCGCACAACAGCCAGTCCTTAAAATAGCCGGCGTCCCGGCCATCGAATGAATAGACCACGTCGTGTTTTGCGCACGAGACGGCAAGCGCAGAAATGACAAGGATAAAAACAAGAATGGCTTTTCTCATGTACAGACTCGCTTTTTTAAAGTATGGAATCCTGGGCGCCAGATTTCGGCGGATGATTATGAAATATTTTCAAGGGCATTATAGTTAATTTATCTGTTTTGATCAAGTGTTGATGTTTATAAATTCATCTTGTTCCCGAAAAGCCTGGCGGAAAGCGAGTCCGCATTTTTCGCCGGGGTTGACCTGCCACATTACTCCTCTGCACGAGAAGCAACCCGGAATTTGTTCTGTAACAACGCCCCAAAAACATCGTACCTGTCTGTAATGTGAATGCAAAGGAGGATGCCATGAACATGAAAACAAATTTTATGATTATCGCACTCATGGCGGCGACGGCCGCCTTTTCCCGCGAACAGACGCTGATCGGCGGCGATATCGAGCACGGCGGCTTTGGCGGCGTGGAGCTGAAAATATCGCCCATCGGCCGCGACAACACAAACGCCGTTCTAATGGGCGGCCGCGGCGGCTGGATCATCAATCACACGTTTGTGCTCGGCGGCGGCGGATACGGCCTGGTCAGCGATATACCGGCCGACTGGGTCGAGGAGCGCTGGTACGAGGGCGAAGCGCAGCCCTATTATCTCAACTTCGGCTACGGCGGCTTGCTTTTGGCCTACATTCACAACTCCGACGCCCTGCTGCATTACGAACTTTGGAGCATCATCGGCGGCGGCGCCGTTGACGTGCGCACAAGAGCAGATGTCGGAGAAATGTACTCGCACATGAGCGGAGACGGCGTTTTTGTGGCCGAGCCCGGCATCAACATCATGCTCAATGTAACGCCGTTTCTGCGCATCGGCGCGGGCGCTTCCTATCGTTACGTCGCCGGCGTCAACGACCCGCGCCTGACCAATGAAGACCTGACCAACTTTAGCGGACAAATCATCCTGAAATTCGGTGCTTTTTAGAACACTCTCCAAACATGCTTGCTCGAAAAGCGGGGTGACGGAAAATTCGTCATCCCGTTTTTTATGCACCTCTGCAATTATCCCAAAATGATGTACACATTAATATTGTTTCATTGAGAAATAGCCCGGTCGAAACGGACGGGGCCGCAAACAGCCTTTTGAGGATTGCATGAAAATTTTCATCTCCGTCTTCACGTTGTTATTGATTTCCACGCTTTCATCGCAGCAGATTCCGGTCGACGCCGATACGACCGCAAACATTAAAAGTCCCCCCGAGAATTCCCTGCAACAGGCCGGGCAACAGACCGTGGAAAAGACGCTGCTCGAGACGCCCGTTCATCATGGCATTTATGGCGCGCCGGTGTTGAAATCAGCGCGCATCGGCCCGGACGGCGTCAACAGCCTGCTCGCCGGGGCGCAAATCGGCTGGATTCTGAACAAGAAATATGTCATCGCCTTTAGCGTCAACGGGCTCGCCTCGCGCGTCAAGGCGCCGCCGCTGCCGCGGGTGGAGGGGCTCATTCTCATCGTCAATTACGGCGGACTCTACCTCTCCTACCTTCGCAACTCCAACAGCCTGATCCATTTCGAGGCCGGCAGCCTCGTCGGCATCGGCCAGGCGTTTTACCGCGACGAGGAGTACAAGGCGCGCTACAACCAGATCGACGCCTTTATCATGATCGAACCCGAAATCAGGATTATGCTCAACGTCATGCCGGGGTTTCGCATGGGGGCGGGACTTTCCTATCGTTATACCAGGCGCGTCGATCTGCTGGGGCTTTCCGACAAGAACCTTTCCGGCGTCGGCGCCAACCTGATTTTTAAAATAGGCAGGTTTTAATTACCATCCCATATCCAGCTTTTGCTTCACGTCAGCCAGGGGCGGCTCAAACGGCTGCCGGTCGCCGTTAATGACGACATTGTCCATAAAGAAATTTTTCGCCAGGCGAATATAGAACGGCGTTTTGGCGTTTTTGATGAAAATATCCTTCAGGGTGATGTTCTGTAAATTGGCCGACTCGTGTCCCTCGGCAAAAACGCCGACGTTCGCCTCGCGGCAGGTTATGTTTTCCAGGTGAAAATTGCGAAATATCGGCGGAAACATGTTGCCGCGATGCCCTTTGTAATTGGTCTCGAAGCGAATGAACGCCCCCTTGGCTCTGTCCACTTTTACGTTTCGCACCCACACGTTTTCGATCATACCGCCGCGGTCGAGGTTGCTCTTGAAATAGACTGTCGACACGGCCGAATCCACCGTGCAATCCTCCATAAAAACATTGCGCACGCCGCCGGACATTTCGCTGCCGATGCACAGCCCGTTGGCGGTGGAATTGATGCGACATCCGCGAACAACGACGTTTTCCGTGGCCTGGCCGACGCGCCAACCGTCCTGGTCACGTCCCGATTTTATGGCAATGCCGTCGTCGCCGGTGTTAAAGACGCAGTTCTCTATCAGCACATTCACCGAAGCATCGGGATCGCAGCCGTCGTTGTTTTTGTTCCAACTGCTGACGGTGACGTTGCGCACCGTGACATTGTAACAAAAGCTAGGGTGAATCACCCAAAAGGGAGAATCGAGGATTGTCACGCCCTCGACGAGCACATTTTTGCAGCCGAAAAACTGGATCATGCTCGGCCGCAGCCAATGGCCCTTGCCGAAGATGCGCTCATTGACCGGTACGCCGTCGGCGCCCATTTGGCGCAGCCGCTTTTGAGCCTCTTTTTGCTTCGGCTTCCACGTGGCGAATCCGTTCGTTGCATTGCCGTCGATGGTTCCAGAGCCGGTGACGGCGACATTCGTCGCCTGGTAGGCGTAGATCAGCGGCGAATAATTGTAAAGCTCGGTCCCCTCCCATTTGGTGAGCACAACCGGCAAATAGTCATCCGGATTTTCGCTAAAAATAATCGTTGACCTCTTGTCCAGGAACAGATTTACATTGCTTTTCAGATGCAGCGGCCCCTTGACAAAATAGTCTCCCCGGGGCACGACAATTCGCCCGCCGCCATCCCGGTTGCATCGGTCGATCGCCTCGATAAATGCGGGGCGACAATCCGTAACCCCGTCGCCCACGGCGCCGAAATCAAGAATATTATAATCCCGATTGGGGAAGACAGGTTCCTGAATGTTTTGCAGAATATGCGCAACCTGCGCCCAGCCCGCTTCTTCCTTTGCCGGCGCTTGCCGCGCAAGTTTGGAGGTGCAGGAGGTCATCGCAATCAAAACCGTCAACAGAAAAAGCGTCGTCATTCTCTTCATTGTCAGCATCTCCTCTGTAAAAACAAATCAAAACTTTTTGCGCCCGGCATCCAACAGTAAAAAGGGCGAATAGAGCACGAAAAAAAA
>JAJRST010000517.1 GCA_024278645.1 bacterium
AATCACCCAGACAGACCTGATGCCGCCGCCGGAGCGCTACGGCTGGGGCTCCACCTTTTTTGTCACCCGGCTTGTAAACACCCTGGACCCGCTGCAAGACGAGCCGCAGACGGCCACCGTAAAAGTCGAACTGCAAAGTCCGAACGGAGATCGCTTTGCGTCATTGAGCATTGGGTTGACGCTCTAATCGTTTGTCCGCGCCGATTAACAATTGTTGCACCGGGAAAGATTGTTGTTGATTAAAAATTTCGATAAAGGAAGATGAAATGAAAATAGTGCGCCAGGTTGCCGTTGATCTGCTTGTTACGTTGTTTATTCTGATCGTTGTGCTTATAAATACCGACGTCCTCAACGTTATCCTTGTCATTTTCACCGTCGTCCTCTTGCTGGCGCGGCTTTCGGTTCTTGGAAATAAAGAGATGCACGCCAAGCTGGCGAAAAAACAGCCGGACGTTCCGCCCTGGTTTTATCATGTGCTCAACGGCGTCAACGTTGTTCTTTTGCTCGCCGGGAAAAGGTGGCTGCTGACGGTCTGTTGGGGATTGATCTGGTTTCTGTCATGGAAGACCCACCAAAAGACGAAAGAGATAAAAGCCGCTCGTACAAGAAAACAAAAGCCCCGAAGATGATCGGGGCTTTCGCCGTTTCTTGACATCAGGCCTTCAAGGCCTCGAAAACTTTATCCACATAAGCGCTTTCCGGAAGCGCGCCTTCGAAAAATGTATCCTCGTTGATGACCACCCGCGGCACGCCCATCACCCCGTACTTGTTGACCAGGTGTGGAAATTCCGTCGCCTCGATCATGTCCGCTTTGATGTGTTCGTTCGCGTGCGCCAGAGCATGGCCGGTCGCCACGGCAGCCGGACAGTCAGGACAGGTGGGGGTTACGAACACCTGAATGTGCACATCCTTGTCGATTTTTTGCACCTTTTCAAGAATGTCCCCGGACAGCGGAGACCTGTCCCTGGAGACGAGTTCGATGCTCTCCAAAAGCGATGCGAATTCATAGCCGCTGGGGATGCCGTAATAGCGGATGCCCACATCTTTGTCCGCCATGATCACCGTGGCCGGAATTTTGTCAATTTTAAACTCTTCGGACTTTTCCTTGTCCAGTTGAAAGTTATAAACTTCCAATGTGATTTTGTCGGACAGCGCCGCCACTTCTTCCAGCAACATGCGCGTTTCGCGACAATATTGACACTCGATTTCCTGGGTGAAATTGATTATTCTCACCGGCTTTTCCAGCTTCTCAAAGCGTTGCCGTAAAGCTGCGGCATCTTTTTCTTTCAAGAATGCCATAGTCTTTTCTCCCTGTTTTTAATTTTTCATCGTTAGTTAGATACGATTTGACAACGTTTGATTCACACTTGGCGCGGCTTTTAATTATTCTTCACCTCGTAGCCGGAATTGACAATGGCCTGTACAATGTCGCCTAATGCTATGTCGTCTTTATAACTGATATCCACCTTTTTTGTTTTCAAATCGACGACCACGCTCTCGACGCCGTCCACGCCCTGGACGGCGCTTTTGACGTGGTTGACGCAATTGTGGCAGGTCATGCCGGGAACGAGTAATGTTGACTGCATATTTGACTCCAGTGTTACATTCAAAGTGTCTTGTTTTTTTTGTGAAAACATTCTTAAAATTGCGGGAAATATCAACAATGCTAACAAAAGAAAAGCCGCTCCCCATTCCAGCCAGGTCGGTAAAAGTTGGTGCTGATGATGCTGCGACATGGACGGCCCAAAACCGAATCGCGTCCAGACGGCGTCCAAAAGCAGGCCCAGTCCTATACTGCTGAGAATCAGCGTCGTCAGGTAAATGGTCGTCGACTTTTTGCCGAGGAATCTGGAGATCACGGTGATGGTCACCGAATTGGTCGCCGGGCCGGCCAGCAAAAACACAAAGGCGGCGCCCGGGTTGAGGCCTTTGAGCATCAACGCCGCGGCAATGGGAATGGAGCCGGTGGCGCGCACGTAAATGGGAACGCTGATGAGCACCATGAGCAGAATGGCCCACAAACCGGGCTCCAGAGCGCCGCCGAAAAAGTCGTCCGGTAAAAGCCAGGTGATGACGCCGCCGATGAGGATGCCGGCAACGAAGAAACCAAACAACAGGTATGGGGCCATATCCTTCAATAGCTCGAAGGAGCTGACAAGAATTCCCCACGCCATATTTATGATTATTTGCATATTACAGTCCGGGTTTAGTGATGTCGGCGGAATGCCGTGCGATAAACAATCGGATCACTGTCATACCTTTGGCAAAAGGAAAAATCAGAACATCCCGGCGCCTGTTTATATTCCATCCGCAGGACGAGTTCCTGATTTTGGGCTTGCAAATGACATTGTTAAACTCTATTTTACAATATTCTGGTGTAATTTCCTATGGCTAACGCTGTATATTTCAAAACGCAGATTACAGTGTTGACGCTACTCTTTTGTTTATATGAGCCTGGCGGATTCGCATGACATGACAGCCAGGTCATTTTTATTCCGGTAATTCGTTCTTTCTGATTTCGGTTATCTTTGGCAGCGCATGATTCGACTCTATACAAATCCCGACAACCCACAATCTCGTCACATTTCTCAAGCGATTAAAGTATTGCAAAATGGCGGCTTGATTATCTACCCCACGGACACGGTCTATGGTTTGGGGTGCGACTTGTACAATAAAAAAGCGGTGGAGAGAATTTATCAAATCAAGGGCGCGCGTAAGAAAAGGCGTCTAAGCTTTATCTGCCCGGATTTGAAAAACATCGCTAAATATGCGCACGTGTCGACGCCGACGTATAAAATAATGCGCCACTTGACGCCCGGTCCATATACATTCATTTTAGAGTCCACTCGCGAGGTGCCGAAAATACTGGTGGAAAAGCGCAAGACCGTCGGCATTCGCGTGCCGGATAATATTATCTGCCACACGCTTTTGCAGGAGTTCGGACATCCGATTATCAGTACCAGCGCCACGCTTCCGGGGCAACATTACATAAACGACCCGGAAGAGATAGCCGAAATATTTGACCATAACGTCGATCTGTTTATCGACAGCGGCTTTGGCGGCAGCGAGCCGTCGACGATTATTGACCTGACAACCGATGAACCCGAAATCCTGCGCGAGGGCAAGGGCTTTTCCGAAGAGTTTTTTATCCGATGAAACATTTCCTTTACATCTTTATCTTTCTCCCTGTTCTTCTGCTGGCCAAAGTGGAGGGGACGATCAACGGCTTTGTCCGCGATGCCGCCAATGGCGAAAGCCTTCCTTATGTCAATGCTTCCTTAAAAAACACGCAGCTCGGCGCCGCGACCAATGATTTGGGCTATTACGTCATCAATCACGTCCCCCCCGGCGAGTATACGCTTGTCTATTCGATGATGGGTTTTGCGAAAGTTGAGAAAACCGTTCAAGTCAGGGCCGGCGCTACGGTCAAGCTGGACGTTTCTCTCAAAATGAATGTCATCGAGATGGAAGGGGTGGTCAAAACAGCCGAGCGCGAACGTTTTGAGCGCGAGGTTGAGGTGTCCACGACCACGCTGACGGCGCGACAGTTGTCTTCATTGCCCATGCTGGCCGAGGCCGACGTTTTCCGCACGCTGCGGCTGCTGCCGGGGGTGGTCAGCCGCAATGATTTTTCCAGCCAGCTTTATGTGCGCGGCGGCAGCCCGGATCAGAACCTCGTGCTGCTGGACGGCGTCACCGTTTACAATCCTTTTCACCTGCTCGGTCTTTTCAGCATGTTCAACACGGACGCCATCAAGGAGGTCGAGTTTATGACCGGGGGCTTTCCGGCGGAGTATGGCGGGCGGTTGTCGTCGGTGCTCAGCATCACCAACAACGAGGGCAATTCCAAGGAGTTCAAGGGCCAAGCGAACATCAGCATGTTGTCGGCCAAGACGACGTTGCAGGGTCCGATCCCGCGCGGCTCCTATCTCATTTCCGCGCGCCGCACCTATTTCGACCAGGTGTTCAAGGGCACAAAATATGATTTCCCCTATTATTTTTACGACTTTCAGGGCAAAATAAATTTCGATGTGAATGAAAATCACCGACTCACGTTGAGCGGATTTTACGGCGACGACAAGCTGGACTATGAACTGCACCCGGAGGATGAGAAGGATGATTTTCAAGTGAACATCAATTGGCTGTGGGGCAACCGAACGACCAGCTTAAAGTGGCGTTGGCTCATGCACCCCAACCTGTTTTCCGAGGTGCTGCTCACGCGCAGCAGCTTTAAGCTCGATCTCGATCTCGATCTCATCAGCACCAGCACCGCGGCGTTGGCCATCCTCAACGGCATCCAGGATCGCAGCATCGACGCCAATTTTAATTACTTTGGCGTGAGAGGGCACGGCATCAAATTCGGCGCGAAGTTCTCATGGCTCGATTTCGTCTATTCCTTTTCGATTGACCGCAACCGGCTTTTTGATTATCATACAAAGCCAACCCTGGCCGCCGCGTATTTGCAGGATCAGTGGCAGCTTTCGAAAAAACTGTCCACCAAACTGGGTCTGCGCGTGGAGAATTACAGCCTGGGCGACAGGACGACCTTTTCGCCGCGTGTCGGCCTCAAATATCAGTTGTATACCAACCTGGCGCTCAAGGGGTCGATCGGGCTGTACCATCAGTTCATGACCACCGCCGCCAGCGACAACCAGAATTTCAATTTTATCGACCTGTGGTTTCCGTTGACCGAGCAATACAAACCGCTTAGCGCCATGCACTATGTCGGCGGTTTTGAGTGGTGGCTCCCCTGGGACCTGGTTCTGACCAGCGAGTTCTATTATAAAACCATGAATAATCTGTTGGAGCTTAACGAGAATGGCGATTTTGCCGATCCGAACGACGATTATTTCGTCGGCAATGGCTATGCAACCGGCTTTGAGGTGTTGCTGAAAAAATCCGTCGGACGCTTGTCCG
>JAJRST010000518.1 GCA_024278645.1 bacterium
AGCCCGCGGATGACATCGATCCCGAATATGCCGAAACCCTGCGCAAAGCGCATGAAAACGGCGTCGAGATTGTCGTCTACGACGCTAAAGTGAGCATCGAGGAAATTGTGCTCGGCAAGCCGTTGCCGTTCGAGTTGTAAAGCTCTGACTGGGCTTGAAGACTTGTCAGCGCTGTCGCATTCGTTGTATTGATTTTTGCTTGCGGCCAAGTGGAGCTTGGCATCGCAGATCGAGTTTTTGAGAAACGACCACAAGGCGTTGCCAAGCTGGAACTTGGCAACGAGGTGAAAGAAAGAGGCAACGAGGTGAAAAAATCTAGTGTCATTCCAAAAACTCGCGCCTTTGCTGCACTCATGGGCCTACTCTGGCTTGGCTTTGCTCCTGCGATAGCATACCCGGGCCCGGACTGGCGCAACATCCGCCAAGGCCTGGAAATCCCCACGGAAACATACAGCGATCAGCCCTACATCGTCAGGACCGACGATGGAGCCTGGTTGTGTTGCGTAACCACCGGCGCCGGCCGTGAAGGACAGAGCGGGCAGCATATCGTCGCCATGCGAAGCACGGATCATGGCGTCACTTGGTCCGATCCTGTGGATGTCGAGCCGCCGGATGGCCCCGAGGCTTCGTATGCGGTTATGCTGAAAACGCCCTATGGCCGGGTGTATATTTTTTACAACCACAATACGGACAACGTGCGTCAGATCAGAGCCGATGACCCGCCTTTCAAAGACGGATGGTGTAAAAGGGTGGACAGCCAGGGCTACTTTGTCTTCAAGTTCAGCGACGACCATGGCCGCACCTGGTCGAAAGAACGCCACCCAATACCGGTGCGGGAATTCGAAATAGATCGTCAGAATGTGTATGGCGGCAAGATCAGATTTTTCTGGAACGTAGGCAAGGCGTTCAGCCACAACGGCGCCGGCTATGTGCCGTTGCACAAAGTGGGCGGCTTTGGCGACGGCTTTTTCACCAGCAACGAGGGCGTCTTGTTAAAGAGCGACAATATTCTCAGCGAACGCGACCCGAACAAAATCCGCTGGCAAACGCTGCCCGATGGCGATATCGGCCTGCGCACGCCGCCCGGCGGCGGTCCCATCGCCGCCGAGCAAAGCTTCGCCGTGTTGAGCGACGGATCATTTTACTGCGTCTATCGCACCATTGACGGACACCCTGTTTTTACCTACAGCAGGGATGAAGGCCGCACCTGGGACACGCCGCAATACAAGCGCTATGCGGACGGTCGTTTGATGAAGCATCCCCGGGCGGCAAACTTTGTCTGGAAGTGCGAGAACGGCAAATACCTGTATTGGTTCCACAATCACGGCGGACGCTTCATTCGCGAACATCCCAGGCGGCGCACGGCGGCTTTTAACGATCGCAACCCGGCATGGCTGTGCGGCGGCATTGAAACGGATTCCCCCGATGGTAAAATTATAAAATGGAGCCAGCCGGAGATCGTTCTGTACGACGACGATCCGATGATTCGCATGAGCTATCCCGATCTGGTGGAGGAAGACGGAAAGTATTTCATCACCGAAACACAAAAAAGCATAGCCCGCGTGCACAAGATCGATCCCACATTGCTGCAGGGGCTGTGGAATCAGTTCGACAATGACGCTGTTGCAAAGGATGGTTGGATCCTTAATTTGCCTGCTCCGAAGGAGAAAATGCCGAAACAAGCAAAGATGCCGAAATTGCCCGATTTTATCACCCGCGACTACAAGCGGCCGGACCACGGCAGCAGGGACAGGCGCGCCGGATTCACCATCGACTTTTGGATTCGGTTCGAGTATCTTAATCCGGGCCAGGTTCTGCTGGATAATCGCACCGGAGATGGAAAGGGCTTTTGTTTGCAGACGACCGAGCGCGGCGCTGTGCAGATTGTTATGAATGACGGCCAGACGGAAAACCAATGGGACAGCGATCCCGGCATGTTGCGCCCGCAGGAGTTGCATCACATTGCCGTGGTAGTCGACGGCGGCCCCAAAATAATCACTTTTATCGTGGACGGCAAACTCTGTGACGGCGGAGATTATCGCCAGTTCGGTTGGGGACGTTTCAGCCCGAATCTCAAGAGCGTGAACGGCGATACGCTGCTTCGAATCGCTCCCGGCTTGAATGGCAAAATGACGGCATTGCGCATTTATGATCGATATTTAAGAACATCGGAAGTTATCGGCAACTACCAAGCCGGGCGCCCGGATTTTTAGCCAGGCGTGTTGTCCTGTACTGAATCAGAAATATTAAATGACGCCGGACGTCGTCAATTGACTCCCTCTCCATTCTTGAATGCGGCAACAAGTCTTCCCCCCGCTCCAACATCAGTCGGGAATCGCGTTAATTAACGTTGATTCAAACGCATTTTTTTCATAGTTTCTTATCGCAACGACTCGCCGAAAAGACCAGCCGGGGGAACAGAACAACACTCGGAGGAAACTATGAATTCGGATATGAACCGCAGAACCTTCGTCTCCGGTCTCACGGCCGGGACCATGGGGCTCGCCGTCGCCCCCACTGTCATCGCCGCCGGCAAGACAAAGAAATCCAAATCGGGGAAACTCGTGCGCATCGGCATCATCGGCGGACGCTTTGGCGCCCAGTTCCAGTGGCACGAGCATCCCAACTGCAAAGTCACGGCGGTGTGCGACATCCGCAAAGACCGCCTGGAAAGGCTGAAAACAACCTACCGATGTGACAACGGTTATTACGATTTCAAAAAACTGATCGCCGACCCGAACGTGGACGCCGTGGGCGTGTTCACGCCGGCGCCGCTGCACGTGTATATGAGCGTGGAGGCGATGAA
>JAJRST010000519.1 GCA_024278645.1 bacterium
GTCCCCGGCAATGGTAATTTTATACCAGTTGTCGCCCTGGAAAAAACTTTGCTGCGGCTTTTGCAATGCAGGCATCCGCGCCGGTTGACGCCAGGCCCGCGCCTGTTCATAATTGAGCAGCAGGCGCCTGTAAACATCCTCATTTTTGGCTGGCGTAAACGCTTGCTGCGTCGCCGCCGAACCGCTAAAGGTTATTTGCACGACGATTCTCTTATAACGGCGAACCGCATTTTGCGCCGCATTATATTGCAGCGGTTGCAGGATGATTTTGGCGATGCGCTGCGATTGAAAATAGTGCGGCGGTTCGACGCGGACAATGTCCTCGGGAAGAAAGCGACTGCCGCCGTAGGCGTTCTCGTCTTCGTCGTAAATATAACGGACGCCAATGTCCTGCCGCTTCATTGCCGGCAACGGCGCCAGGCGAATATTGTCGAGCGTCTCGATCTCCGTTTCAAGAATTGTGGCGGTCGCTTCGCCCGTGGGCGGCAGGCCGACAACCGCCGCGCGCACCGGGATTTGCGGTTGGCCAATATCGCCGAGAATTTCCGCGCCGTCAAAAGATATCTTTTGATACCGGACGCCGTTCGCTTCGAAGGTTTGATCATTCCATCCCGGCTGAAATTCAAGCGTCACTTGTTGCGCCGTGGCGGATAGCACGCGCACATTTTCAACGGAAACGGCGATCAAGGGGAATAATGAGATGAAAAGAAAGGTGAGCAAGCTGCGCATACGGGGATTTTCCTTTGTTAACAGAACTTTTTTTGAGCAATATCCACAATCACCGCCGGGGTGAGATTGTCCGCATTCCGGCGTCCCTCGGTCAGTCTTATCAGCAGGAAGGCCAGCACCAGGGCGGCCAACGAGCCGATGATGCCGGCACCCTCGCTGTGCGGCGGGATGAATGTGACGCCGAAAAAATAGCCGCCGATCATCATGATCAATGGAAAAATGAACATAATCATTGAACTCTTGACCACCTGCTGCGGTTCAACGTCCACTTCAACAAGGTCGCCCACCTGGGCGCCGATTTTATTCACCGCCTCGAGCTTCATATTGTTTTCACCAAATGCGCTGCACAAATTGCAGCCCTCGCATTGCGAGCCGCGGCTCAACTGAATCGTGGCGATTTTACCGGAAATCGAAATTATGGCGCCTGTTTCTCGCATGATCGTAAGATAAGAATTCCTGTGATAATAATCAATTTTACAGGTTAGAGAATTCAACACACGAAACGAAGGGATTGTTCCGGGAAAATGTGCGGGGTTTTGAGTTGTTCAAGAGCGGATGACCGAAAGGCAAAGCCATTTTGGGCAAGACTATTTAGGATTCGATGATGTTATTTTTACATTTTAAACGTGTTTATAATCAGCATTTCGAACGACGCGTCATATTATTGTTCTTTTAAAACTTTGGGGCTTGGCGACTTGGAGGCGAATAATTTTTTCAGGCTTGGAAAAAGGAAACCTCTTTCCAGACAGAAAGCGCTTGAATTTCGCCGTGCGAATCTCTACATTTTCCATTATTCAGGAGCGCTATGAACAATTTACTGAAAAATCTTTTCATTCTCATTTTTGGCGCGCTGTTTTTGACCTGCGCCAACCAGGGCTTCCCCCCGGGCGGGCCGGAGGATCGTACGCCGCCATCGGTCGTTTACGCTTATCCTCCCTCGGATACAACCAACATTCCACTCGACGTTCAGGTGGTCGTCGAGTTCAGCGAGGCGGTCAACCCGCGCTCGTGCGAAGATGCCCTGTTCATTACGCCGTTTCCGGGCGAGAATGTGAAATACAAGTGGCGGCGCGACAAAAGGCTGACCATCCTTTTCGGCAAACCGCTGCTCAAGGACAGAACCTACATCATCACCATCGGCGCCGGAACAAAAGACCGGCGCAACAACATGATGGACAAATCCTTTACCCTGGCTTTTTCCACCGGAGACGTACTCGACCAGGGGCGCCTCCGCGGCCATGTTTACGGGGATCGCGTGGAAGGAGCGCAAATCTGGGCCTACGATTTGAATGAAATCGACGTCCCCAATCCCGCGGAAAACTTTCCGCTTTACGTCACCCAGGCGGGAAAGGACGGGACGTGGGCGTTCACCAACATGGCCCTCAGCCGCTACCGCTTGTTCGCCGTCATGGATCGCGACTTTAACAACAAGTACAACGCCGAGTACGACCTGCTCGGCGTCGCCGCTCGCGACGTCACACTGGATTCATTGAACAGCGCCGTCGACAAGATCAATTTTCGCATCGCCCTGGAAGACACAACGCCGCCGATGCTGAGCGCCGCCCGCGCCCCTGATGAACGCCACGTCGACCTTCGTTTTTCCGAGGCGCTGCGACCCGACTCTTTGATCGACATCGAAAATTACGTCATTACCGGCAATGCGGATTCCCTGGCGGTGTTGAACGCCTCGATCGATATTTCGAACGCGGCTGTTGTTCATTTAACCACAAGCAGGCAGGATTCCGGGAAAAGCTATCGCGTCCACGTCAGGCACGCCCTTGATACAAGCTGGCATCCGTTGCTCGCCGATTCAAGCTCGGCTGTTTTCCAGGGTTCGGGCATCCCGGATACGACGCGGCCCACATACATTGCCATGCAGCCCGGGGACAGCTCAAAATTTGTCTTTCTCGACGCGCCGCTGCACTTCTTTTTCTCCAAGGCCATGAACCCTGAAGGCATACAGAAGCATCTCGTCGTCGCCGATACTCTTGGCGACACGATTGTGGGAAAAGTGTCCTGGCCGGAAAAAACCCATTTTTATTTTACACCCGTTGAAAAATACAAACCGGAGACGTTTTACCTGGTTACGCTGCCGGTGGATTAGGTGTTCGATCTGGTCGGCAACCCGCTGGCGGATACGTTGTTTCAGCGGCAGTTCACAACAATCAACCCGGATACGCTGTCGGCCATTGGCGGCGACATCATCGACGCCGATACCGCCGCCAGCGGCCCGTTCTACATGCAGGCAAAATCCACGGATGAACAGAACCCGCGGGTTTACGAATTGTGGGTGGAAAGAGAAGGGCGGTATGAATTCAAGGAAATGATGCCGGGGCGCTATACCATCGAACTGTTTCGGGATGAAGACGGCAACGGACGTTTTAGCCCGGGGCGGGCGTTCCCCTTCCGCCCGGCGGAGCGATATTATGTCGTGCCGGACACCATCGAAATCCGCTCGCGCTGGCCAAGCGACGGCGAGGACATCCTGCTGCCCCGATAGCCGCCTTTTAAAATAAAACCCGAATCGTTTGATTCGGGCTCGAATGCTCAGCTTTCCAATGTCTCTTCATGCTCGGAGGGAGCGTCGCTGTCTACTTTGTCAAGCTTCTTCACTTCCTCAAAGTCGAGAGCATCACCCTTTTTCTTCACGCGAATGTGAGAGCCGTCGGAAAAAGCGCCTTTCAACAGCTCCTCGGCAATCGGATCCTCCACATGCCGCTGGATGGTTCGTTTCAATGGCCGTGCGCCATAGACGGGATCAAAGCCGTGCTCGGCGATAAATTCCTTGGCCCCTTTTGTCAGCTCGATGGTGATATTACGACTCGCCACTTTGACGAGCATTTCTTTCATGACGATATCAATGATTTTGACCATGTCGGCGCGGTCGAGTTGATGAAAGACTACAATTTCATCGACGCGATTGAGAAACTCGGGATTGAACGTATGTTTCACCTCCTCGACAATGCGATCCCGCATACTGCCATAGCTGCTTTCTTCACTTTTATTCGCAAAGCCGATGCCGGCGCCCTTTGACACCTGGCGAGCGCCGAGATTTGAGGTCATAATTAAAACAGTGTTTTTAAAATCGATCTTTCGACCCAGCCCATCGGTGACGTGTCCTTCATCCAGAATCTGCAACAAAATGTTAAACACATCGGGGTGCGCTTTTTCCAGTTCGTCGAACAGAACAACGGCGTAGGGGTGGCGTCGAACTTTTTCAGTCAACTGACCGCCCTCCTCGTAGCCGACATATCCCGGAGGCGCGCCCGTGAGACGGGACACGGAAAATTTTTCCATATATTCGGACATGTCGATGCGGATCAAAGCGTCGTCGTCATCGAACAGATATTGCGCCAGCTCCTTGGCCAGGTAGGTTTTGCCGACGCCTGTGGGACCGAGAAAAATAAAAGAGCCGATCGGCCGGTTGGGGTCCTTGAGTCCGGCGCGCGTCCGTTGAATGGCGCGGCTCAGCATTTCAATGACCTCGTCCTGACCGACGACGCGTTTTTTCAGTTCGTCCGCCATGCCCAACAGCTTGTCGGA
>JAJRST010000048.1 GCA_024278645.1 bacterium
AGTCCATTGAAAAGACGCATGAAATCATCATCCTCATGGGGGACAATCTCAACGATTTTTCACACGTCTTTGAGAAAAAGTCCATAGCCGACCGCTTTGCTAAAGTCGACAGCCTAAAATCGGCTTTTGGCAGTAAATTCATCGTTCTTCCCAACCCCATGTATGGCGACTGGGAAGGGGCCGTTTATGATTATAATTGGGGCGCTTCGGAAGCGGAAAAAGAAATCATGCGTAAAAAAGCCCTGCGCAGAGAATAGTAGTGGCGAGAGTATAGCATAAAATTTCTGACATCGTGGGGCTGTCGAAAACACCGGATGTCGGCCAAACGGCGGACTCGACGTTTGTCGCACCTTGACTTTAGAACAAGAGGCTGAAGCCCTTCGTTTCGACGCCCGTCGTGCTTCGGACAAGCGGGGTTGATCACTTTTTCGGCAGTCTCTTGAGGTTTGCTCGGTAAAGGCATTTCCCGCTACAGACCAATTCGTTTGCAGTCTGCCGAAAAGAGCTTGCCGGTGTTATGTAACATGGGACTCCGAAAGTCGGAGTCCCAATGAATACTATTTCCACATCATTTGGGCCTGTTATGCTGAATTTCCGCCCAGCGTTCTTCGTAGTTGAACGGTTTGTAAGTCGGGCTTTTTTCATTGTGACAGGCCAGGCACGTTTCCTTGTTGGCTTTTATAAAACCCACGGCAGCGATATCTTGCGTGCCGGCGGTAATCGCCTTCATCGTTTTCATGGATTTGTACAAAGAGCCTGCGCCATGACACGCCTCGCACCCCACGCCTTCCTCTACTTTAAAGGAAGCGGCGACAGGCGCACCTGCGTTGTGACCGTTGCTGGTGTGGCACACCAGGCATTCCTTGGCCTGTTGCGGATCGCCGGAGACGCCCGCCTTTTTGGCGACGGCCTTGGCTTCGTCAGTCGCAAGCGTTTGAAAAGCTTTGGCATGTTTGCTGGCTTCCCACTTGCCAAACTGATTGCCCTTTGCCTCTGATTTGTGACACATCTTGCACTTGGATGCGCCGACGTACTCGGCCTCTCCCGCAAAAACATTGAGCGCGAAAAACAATCCAAGGACAAAGCTCAAGATCAGAGCAACTTTCAGCATCTGTTTCATTGTTCCTCCTTTTTGGTTATGGTTTATTGATTTAAGGTCCGGCTATTCTCTGGAATAATGCATTTCCGCATGGCAGCCGATATTGCAACTGCCGCCGTTCTGGTTTTCTTTAAAGTCAAACGTTATCTCCCACTGACCGAAATCAAAATAATCGCGTATGAGATGGTTGTTGTTTGATCCATGAACATCGTGACAATTTGTACAGCTTCTCGCCTTTTCGCCGCTCAAATGCACATAATGAAGATTCTTGTCGCCGTTCCGAAACCCGGTGGCCGTTGTCTTTGCGGAGGTCATGAGTTCCGAGTCATGACAATTAAAACAAAGCATAAAATCATTTTCATCCGCGGCCCCATAATGACCCAATGGAAATTTGCTGTTCAGTAAATGGCTGTTTTCGGAAAAATGCGGCAGATGGCATGTGCCGCAGCCATCCATTTCAATGGCGGCATGCACCACAGGCTGCGCAAGCTTTGCTTGAATATTGGGAATGATCCTGTCCATGCCTTTAATTTCCTGATTATGGCAAGACAAACAAAGCTCCTGCGGTTCGCGTTTCAACAGGGTCGCGCGCTGCTCGCCATGCGGATCGTGGCAGGAGATGCAGGCGCCGTCATCCTTGATAGCGCCGTGGACGCTTGGCTGCGTCTCGGCTTCGAGCTGCATATCCTCATGGCATTGGTAACAAAGAACAGGCGCTTTTAAATTCGTCATGGCCGGGTTATTCGACGAATGCGGGTCATGACATTCCAGGCACTCCTCGACAGCGGCATGAGGATAGTCGGACTCGGCAATGGTTTGTTTGTCATCGTGACATTCATAGCACAGCCCCGGAACATCGATGCTCACAAACGGCGTCATGCTCGATTCATCCGGCTGGTGACACATCAGGCATTCGCCTTCCTCGGCGGGTGCATGTATATACTCCCCCTGGTCGGTCACAGAACTATGACAACTCGTGCAATTTTCCGGCTCCGACGTAGAAAGCAGGAACGCCGCCTCGGAGCTATGCGGCGAATGACATAAAACGCAGTTTTTATTTTTCGCCGAATGCCATGCATGAATCTGAGAACTCGGCTCCTCATGACAAGCATAGCAAAGGTCCGGCGCTGCATCCATCAGCGCAAAATCCCCAGCGGCCGGCGGCGTTTGGCTGTCGTTATGCTGTTCATGGCACACAGCGCAATCTTCAGCCGCCGGTGAATGTACAACCGGTTTTGTCATGATCTCAGCATGGCATTTTTCAGAAACGCAGCCGGGATTTGTCTGGGCAAAAAGCGGTTGCGTTAAAAAAAACAGGGACAATATGATAAAACGATGCAAACCCATTTTAAAACTTTCGTTCGATGCTAAAGTAACCACCGGCATATTTTATCCTCTCGTTAAACAGTGTGCGGTCGTAATTTTCGTAACCGACAGAAAAAAACAAGCCATAATATCGAAAGGATATCTCGCCTCGAAAAGTCAGCAGATTCAAATCAAGGCCGCGGCCTTGCTGCAACCTGTAGTTTCCATAGGTTGAAAAAATAAAGCCGTTCCAATGCAAGGTAAACTTTCCCACAACGTCAGACAAGAGTTGCTTTTTCATTTCTTCCACATATAGATAATCTCTTTGATTGGCCCTGATGAGCAGATTGACGCGTCGATATAACGTTGAAGACCATCCAATGAAATAACGATTTAAAGTATACGGCAAAATCGTTGCTTTGTAATCGTCGACCTCCACGCCCCACTCAAAGCCTTTATAGAAACTGCGAACACCGTAAGTGCGGCGTACAAAATAATTGAGAAGCAATGGAGCGTCGCTTTGCACATTAGAGTAATCCTGTATCGAGTAACGGGAATAGACGGTGATGAGCTGCCTGAAAAGAGAGACATTGACGCTCAAATTTTTGTGAATAGAATTGTAATCATAGCTTGGTTGTTGTGCAGCTCTATAATCAACGAGCACGGTCTGGCCATTTGCTATTCGCCCGCCGGGGAGTCGCTGCACTTCAAGATATTGTCCGGCCTCGAC
>JAJRST010000520.1 GCA_024278645.1 bacterium
AATTTAATATAATGCGAAATAATTACAAGACTCAAACTGAAAAGTACGAATTCATCCGTGGCCAACACGGTGGTTATTATCGACATGATTTTGTAGATCATGCCTACCTTTATAATCTATATTTCCCGCCGGAAGCTGTTTTTACAAATTTTAAAGATCAAATTCACGACCTTGTTCTGAATTATCCGGTGGCGCAAAATGCCTTGGCCGGGCTTGTTGGCAAAATAATCAACCAGCCTGCTGAAAGGATTGTAGTGGGAAATGGAGCTGCTGAATTAATAAAAATAGTGTCAGGTCACATCTCAAACAAGTTGATCGTTCCCGTGCCTTCTTTTAATGAATATGTCAATGCCGCCCCTTCAGGCAAAGTGATCGAGTTCCCACTTGAATTCCCATCCTTTGAGATGGATATTGACAAATTTGCCGCGCAAGCGATCAGGGTCAAAGCGGATGTGGCTGTTGTGGTAACGCCCAACAACCCGACATCCTTGTTGATTTCCAAGCCCGATCTCATTCGTCTTGCAAAAAAACTCGAGACGACGAACTGCATGCTGATTATTGACGAATCTTTTTTGGATTTTGCAGATCATCCTGATCTGATTAGTATGGAACAGGAAATCGAAAAACATCAAAATGTAACAATTTTTAAAAGCATGAGCAAAGCCTACGGCATCTGTGGACTTCGGATCGGTTATATGCTGACGGCAAATTTACAATTTGCCCAGATTGTGAGAGATGGCGTCCATATCTGGAATATTAACGGGTTTGCGGAAGAGTTTTTACGGCTTTTGCCCGATTATAAACAAGAGTTTATTGAAAGTTGTAAACAAGTGCGAACTGACAGAAACAGCCTGTATAAAAAACTTTGCGACATTGACGGCATGGCTGTTTTTAAACCTGATGCCAACTTTATTTTCTGTCGCCTGCCTGATTATGCGCCGAGTGCTCCGGAAATCACGAAAAAATTATTTATTGAATATAATATGTATATAAAGGACTGTCTCGGCAAAACGCAACCCGATTCAGATCGTTATCTTCGGATTGCCAGCCGTACGGAAACAGAGAATTGTAATCTAGTTGAAGCGTTAACCCGAATAATGAACTTGACAAACCGACAAGCATACAAAAAATGACAAATCCTAAACAACATGCACCCACAATGCTTTATTTTGCCAGGGACCTTCCTAATATCTGTTCCCTGGCAGGACTGATGTGTGCGGTCCTTGGTGTCTACTATGCGATTTTGGGCATTTTTCCTCTCGCAATAATTGCAATTTTGTGGGCTGTTTTATTTGACTGGGCTGACGGAATCATTGCTCGACAAATTAAGGGGCGAACGGATCATCACCGAGCCATTGGGGGGCAGCTTGATTCGCTGATTGATATTGTAAGTTTTGGTGTGTTCCCGGCTATTTTTCTATTAAGTTATGGCAAGTTCAGTCCATGGTTCCTACCGGGGGCCTTTCTGATTGTTGCTGCTAGTGCTATCCGATTAAGTTACTTTAATGTTTTCGGACTGATTGGCGACAAAGCCTACATGGGACTGGCGTTAGATAACAATATGATTATTTTTGCTTTTGTGTTTTTATTTGAAGGCTTTATTAATCATGCCGTGTTCTCAATAATCATTTACGCACTCTTTATGGTATTACTGGTGTTTAACTTGGCTCCTGTAAGAACTCCCAAGTTTGCAGGGAAATGGTTCTATGTTCTTGTCGCTTACACGTTAGTATTGACGGTAATTTACTGCTTTCTTTAATCGGGCAAGGCGACGTTCGCCCCCACTTCCCCACACTACCTCCACAAAAAAAACGCGGGGCAGGCTCAGCGTGTGGGCTGGTGGGCGTCCCGCTTGAGCATCCGCACCTGGCCCCGAGAGCGGGATAAACTCATCGCCGGGCTCATGCTCCAACGGCGCACCTTCGGCCTATCCGTTGGGATAGCGAAAAGCAACCCGGAGTTCCCTGACTGAAACCGATCCCCTTTCCTCGAGACAAATCATCACGATTTTGCACTTTCTACTGTCATGCCGGGCGCACACAATGTTTGCAGCCGATGGCGGGGATCCGGCTTTTGGGGTTGGGTCGGTTCATTTTTTAAGTCTATTAAAGCCCGTACACAAACAGGACGGGCTTTGCCTTTCGATATAGCCGTTTATTTCAACATGATAATTTTCTTCACACTCTTGAAATCATTCGCTCTCATTTCCACCAGGTAGACGCCGCTGGCCAGCGTGGCGCCCGAGTCATCGTCGCCGTTCCAGAAAAGAGAATGTTTGCCTGCCGCCTGGTCCTTGTATTCGAAGCGACGCACGACCTGACCGTTGCTGTTGAGAATAGCGATGAATGCATCGGCGCGTTCGGGCAATTCGTAGACGATGTTCGTCGAGGCGTTGAAGGGATTGGGGTAATTTTGATGCAATCGATACTTGCTTGGAAGCGTGGAGGCGTCGGCCACGCCGGCGGGAAAGACGCCCTCGCCGACCAGCGGCAGCACCAGGGGACTGTAGGGATCGTTGGATTCGATGACCACCGCGCCCTCGTAGGAGCGGGCTTCAGTGGGCTTGAATCTGAGCAGCAGGCGCAGGGCGCGGCCGGGCAGCAGTTTTTGAATGGGCAGCACTTTGGAAAAAGCGTCGTCGGTAAAGGTGATGTTGCTGAT
>JAJRST010000049.1 GCA_024278645.1 bacterium
GCTTGATGTACGCTTTGATGAATACTTGCTGGTGCAGGCAATTCCAGTAACAACCCGGTAAACGAGCAGGCAAGATAGATCGTTAACCGGAATAATTCGGTTTAAAAAAAAGAGGTGAATGTGAAAAAAAACCGCAACCAGGTCATTAGGCTCGCTCTCGGCATTTCGTTTCTGTTTTTTTCGTTCAGTGCAACAGCACAGTTGGATTATGTTAAATCGATCAAAAAGATCGATATTCACACTCATATTAGCAGCGACGATCCTTCCCTTAGAAAGGTGCTGGACGAGCTGAATGTAAAGATGTGTACGATTTGCACCAAGGGGACGGATCTGGAAAGAATGAATTTCCAAAGAGAAACGGCCAAAGAGATTACAAAACAATATCCCCGTTACTATGCATGGATGACGACGTTCGATTTGACAAAAAGAAACGATCCTGATTGGGTGGAGAATGTCAAAAAACAGCTAAAGCAGGATTTTGAAAACGGAGCCGTCGGCGTCAAGATATGGAAGGACATCGGCATGACCATCAAAAATGCCGATGGCGAATATATCCAGGTCGACGATCCGATGTTTGATCCGATTTTTGAATTTATCGCGCGGCAGGACAAGCCCATCCTGGCCCATATTGGAGAGCCGATTCAGGCCTGGATGCCGCCGCGACCGGGAACCTACTGGGACACGCATCCCGACTATAGCTTTTGGGACAAACCGGACAGGCCTTCCTACAGCGACATTTTAGCGGCGAGAGATCATGTGCTGCGGAAGCATCCAAACCTGCGTTTTGTCGGAGCACACCTCGGCAGCCTGGAATTCGATGTCGAGGAGCTGGCAAAGCGTCTCGATCGCTATCCGAACTTTGCCATAGAATTGGGCGGACGAGCGCGTTATTTTATGTGGCAGAACCGGGAAAGGGTCAGGCGATTTTTTATAAAATACCAGGATCGCATTATGTTCGGCACCGATCGCGGGGGCGGCCTGATAAAAAAGAACGGCGAGAAAAAAAGCGAGACCGAGTTGCAGGAAAACATCGACGGGCTGCTCAAACGCTATGATATCTTTTTGAGATATTTTGCCACGGACGAGGAAATTCCCTGGGGAGACAAAATCTCCTCCGACGAACCGGTCGGCGATGCAAAGTATATGGTGAAGGGATTGGCCCTGCCAAAGGAGGTGCTGGACAAATTCTTTTATAAAAACGCGGTAAAATGGTTTCCGGGAGTGGAGCGGAATTTTGAATGAGCAAAGCCAAAAAAACGAAGCGAAGACACGGCCATTCGCGTCACCGCGAGGCGCATCGCCGGTTGGACGCGGGGTAGAAATTCCACGAACCCCGCTCGATAAAGGCGCATCATGAAACGCACGGGTAAAACATGCCTGGTCGTCGTCGCGACGCTTTTCATGGGCGCACTGACGGGTTCATGCACCGGCAAGAGAGCGTCCGAATCTTCCCCATACCCGCAATGGCAGCGTTTGGGCCAGGGCGGCGGAGGCGCCATTGTGGATGTGGTGTGTCATCCCACGGATCCCGATATCGTCTGGGTGGAGACCGATCTGACCGGCATCTTCAAGTCGACCGACGGCGGCGTCAATTTTCGCCGCATGTCCGGGCCCGTTGAGCGGCAGGAAATGCTTTTCGAATGGATGCGAGGCGGCGCCTTTGAGTTGGTCTACGACCTTTCCGATCCCGACATCATGTACTGGGCCATGGACGGCGGCATTTACACCACGCCCGGGCTTTATAAATCGGTCGATGGCGGCGAGTCCTGGTTCAAGATACCCGGCTCGCCGGACCTGGCGCCCGGCGCCATTGTCGTCGATTATAACGGCGTCATCTATGGCGTCAAGCATAAAAAACTCTATGTATCCACCGACAAGGGCGCGACCTGGCAGCAGAAACCGGATGTCCCCACCATTTACGATGGCGATGATTACGACTGGCGAAGACGACTGCGCCTGTTCATCGATGTCACAAGAGACAACAGGGTGATTGTCGGCGACCGCCACAAGGGCACGGGCATTTTCATCAGCACGGATATGGGCGAGTCGTGGACCCGGGCGCTCGAAGGGAAAACGATCATGGACGTGGCCGGCTCGCCAACGACGCGCGGCCTGGTCATGGCGCTCGAACACGATGGTCGACTCTTTCGTTCCGCCGATGGCGGCGAGAATTTCGAGACAGTGGCGAAAATAGCCAATTCTCATTACAAATTGGGACAATGGCCGGCCTACTATGGAGGCATTGCCGTGAATAGGAACGACAAAGTCATGGCCGTGGGACGATGGGGAATGGGCATAAGCAGGGACGCCGGAAAAACTTTTGCCGTTTACAGCAATCAACAGGCGGCGTGGGACCCGGCCGGCAATCCTTTCCCGTCCAGGCAGGACCATGAAAGCCTTTTCAAGTGCAGCCGCCTGGCGGCCTCGCCGCAATCGGACACGTGGTTTGTCGTCGACGGGCACATCGTCAAGCAGAGCCGGGATGACGGCGCCTCGTGGCTGGCGCGGTACAACGGCATCGATATCCTCTGCATCTATACGCCGCCGGTGGTGGACAGCAGCGATCCCGAGGTGATTCATATCGGCACGGGAGACAACGGCCACCTGTACACGACGGACGGCGGCCAAACCTGGCAAACCTCGGAAACCGCGTGGGCCAACGTCGACGGCCTGGCGCAGGATCCCAGGAATCCGCGGGTCTGGTACAAGATGTACGGCAAAAGCCACCGCGGCCTGATTTGCAAGTCCACGGACGGCGGCAGGAGCTGGCAAGAGCTGTCCCGCATTCCCGTACCGGCCTTTGAAACGAGAACGCAGGATGATCCCTCTTTTTACAGCGGTTGGATCGGCTGGCTGCGCGTCGATCCGACGAATTCGCAACGAATCTACGCCACGCATCGCGCCAGCGACGGATTGTACATGTCCGAGGACGGCGGACGCAGCTTTGAGCGTGTGCTGGAATTGGTGCGCCCGTGGCAATTGGAAGTGACGAGGCGCGGGACCGTCTTTATCTGCACCTGGGACTCCAAAGGCCTCTATCGGAGCACGGATCACGGCGCCGGTTTTGAAATGATCCACGACGGCATGGTTCACGATTTCGCCGTTCATCCCGATAATGATGATATCATTTACGCCAACGCCGGCTCCTTCAGCCACGCCTGGGCATCGGCCAGGGTGCTGACGAGATACGAGAGAAACAGAAGGTTCGAGGACCAAGGCAAGGGCAAGCTTTACAAAACAGTCGACGGCGGCAAAAGCTGGACCGTGCTCGGCGCCTATGACGGTTTTGCTCTTTACATAGAACCCAATGATCCCGACATCATGCTCATGTCCACTCGCGACGGCGGGCAAGGCATTATGAGAAGCGTTGACGGAGGAAAGAGCTGGACTTTCTTTCACGGAACGCACAACAACTATCATCCCCGAGGTTTTGTCTATGGCGGCGTTCCCGGACGAGTCTATTCCTGGAATCACAATTTGGAGCGGGTTGACGATATTCAAAAGGACAAAAGGTAGGTTTAATTCAAGGGTGCAAATATGAGAATGATCGTTGGACTGCTTTTCATTGTATTGACTTGTGGGAGTTTGTTCGCTCAACAGGCGTCCGATGACCTGGCGAGGTACACTCCCGAGTGGATAAAGGACGGCTTTGCCGATGCCGGCGCCACGCACGAGCCGTGGATGTTTCAGGTGCGGCGCAACAATGGAAATTTCAACCAATGGCAAAAAGAGTATTATGAATACCAGACCTCGGAGGAATATATAAAATCCCTGGCCGAGGCGGGCGTCACCGTCTATCATCTTTATCTTTACAAGGGTTTCGGGTTCGAGGCTGAAAAAGAACACATGGACAAGGCGGCTAAAGCGGCCGCCACCGCCCACAAGTACGGCATGAAAGTGGACACCTACATTCAATGGAACTCCATGATGTACGAAACCTTTTTTGCCGAGGTCCCCGAGGCGGAAACGGATCTATGGTACCAGGTTGATGTGAACGGCAAGCCGATCATGATCACCTACAGCTACCAGCAGTCGTTTCGATATCGCCCCTGCTTTAATCATGACGGCTATATGAATTATTTTAAGGAAAAGATTATTCGCTATGCCATAGAGGTCGTGAAGACCGATTTCCTTCACTTTGACAATTTCGATTACAATGATCCGAATGACGCCGATTTTAATCCGGCGACCATTGCCGCCTTTCGAAAATATCTTCGGGATAAATATACGCCGCAGGAGCGAATCGAAAGGTTTGGCTTTGCAAATGTCTCCCACGTTCTGCCGCCCATGTGGAATGCCCCGAACCCGGCCGGGAAGATAGTAGAAGTCAAGGATCCTATGATTCAGGAATGGATCGACTTTCGCTGCTGGACGCTCACCACGCGGCTGGCGGAATGCGCTCGCTTTGCCCGCAGCCTGAACAAGGAGGTGGTCGTCGAGGTGAACTGCGGCGGCATCGAGGGAGGCAGCCGCGCCTGGGAGTACGGCATCAATCATGGCGATCTTTTGCAATACGCCAATGTGATCTGGGCGGAGGATTTGAATTTTGCCCAATGGAAGGACGGCGTCGCGGTCGGCAAATTCCGCAATTACAAGCTGGGTCGCGCGACCAATACTTTCATCATGTCCTACAACCACAAGCCGTATGACTTTGCCGAAAACCTGGCGCTGAACAGAACCATCGCCTCGCTCGGCTGGGACGAGCTCGATGAGGTGGAACTGAAATATCTGAAATTCTGGCAGACGCACAAGGACCTGTACACGAAAGCGCAGGGAGCGGAGCGGGTCGCCGTGCTGCGAAGCTATCCGTCCATGGCCTACAACATTGTGGACACGCAGGTTTCCGTGAACATGGCGGAGCAGGCCCTGCAGCAAAGGCAAATTCCCTTTGCCATCATTTTTGACTAACAATTGCCCCGGTTGGAAGTGTACGATGTCATCGTGCTGGCCAACCAGGAAAGCCTGAGCGATGAGACGATCGCCATAATCAAAAACTTTGTGAACAAAGGCGGCGGTTTGGTGGCCACGGGCCGCACCGGCAAGTACGATGCCTGGCGTCGCTTGCGTCAAATTGATTTGCTGCACGAGATGCTGGCGGAGGCAAAGGGCGCCGACGCCGTATCCGGCAAAAGGAGAGAGGGCGCTTTTACTTTCCGCTACGGCAAGGGGCGTGTCAGCTACATCCCCGAACTCATCCGGCCGGAAGGTGAGATAAAATTGGGCTATGTTACCAACTGGATGACGCCGAAAAATGCCGACGAACTCGAGGCGGCCGTCATCTGGACGGCGGGCAAAAAACTTCCGCTCCTTGTTACGGCGCCGGAATGGGTTGGCGTGTCCCACGACATACAGGAAAAACGGGATGTGATTCATCTCTTTAATTACAATCACCAACAGAATGTCACCGGCGTCACCATGCAATACCGGGGGGAAATCAAAAAGGCTTTCGCCGTTTCGCCGGACGTCGGGGAGGAATTTGCCATTCCTTTTACCGAAAGCGGAGGCATTACGGAGCTAAGGATTCCCGATTTTCCGGTGTACACGATCGTCGTCTTGCAAAGGAAATAAAGAGAAGCCATAATTCATGCACAAACTACCGAAATGGATGAGATGAGAATAAAACCGATCATTCGTTCCCATATTCTGAGAAATGCTCGCTTTGATAACTGGAAGAGCGAGATCGAAGGGAAATGGTCCTATCGTCAACTTTACAACGATGAGTCCTGGCGACACGGCTGGATAAGCTTTGACGTCATCACCTGGAGCGAAGAGGAGTCCTGTCTCTATTGCGGCCTCAACTCCATGGACGGCGACCTTTACCGTTTTTGGCCGCAAGAAGAACGCTTCGAGTCCCTGGATGCGCAGCGATGGACGGACGAGTTCGATTCCAAAATACACAGGTGTCTGCCAAGGGACCCGAACGACGGCAGCTTTTATTTCGGCACGTCGCTGCTGCACGATATCGATCAGCAGCACGAGGCTCCCGGTGGAAA
>JAJRST010000521.1 GCA_024278645.1 bacterium
GGACGCCATCGAGGTGGTCGATCTCAACTGGTCGTCCGTGGAATCGAGGGAGGCGGCCGTCGCCGACGACTATCGGCTTTATCAAAATTATCCCAATCCTTTCAATCCCGAAACAACCATAAAGTATGAAATCGCAAAAGCGCTTCCTGTAAAAGTGTCGATTTACAACCTGCTGGGAGAACATATCGCAACGCTCGTCGATGAAATACAGTCTCCCGGAGTGCATGTAACCCGTTGGAACGGCGCAAATGACCGGGGGGATTTGATGAATTCCGGCGTTTATTTTGTCAAAATAAATGCTGGGGATTTTATCGCTTCGCAAAAAATGTTGATGTTAAAGTAGACCGTCCCTGCTATATTATTCGAGGCGGTGCATAATAAACAAGATATCGGTGATAATTGGCGCAATTGGTAACAGCCGCTTTTCGTGATTTGAATAATGATTTCTGTTCATTTTTTGTAAAAACACATAAAATAACAAATATCACATATTATGTCCTGTGCAACATGTTAAATGACACGTAAAAAAGACAATACAAAGCAGGTTGCTTTGTGATGAACAACTGTCCGGGATGAAGGGTTAATGGAGATTTGAAATTGATTCATTCTGGTAAACACGGCTGATTATCGACAATGTCATTCCATTTCTCCTGACAGTAAAAGGGTGGCAGGAGAGTTTATAACTATTTGAAATATAGATAAATAAGCGGTTTCCAGGCGCCGCTGTTTATTTGTCAAAAACGATAAATATCAACGCGTAGACAATCGGGGAGCAGCAAACAATTGCCGTATGAGATGACTGTTCTTCTGCTACTCGATAGACAGATAAAGGCATGTCTGGAGCATGAAGACAGGACGTACAGCAATAGAAAGGGGGTGTGTGTTAATAAAAAGTGAAATATGTATGATAATATCGAATAAGAATATCATAAACGATGTTATTTTAATGAGAATATGATTTACCCTAAAATATTGATTGTTAATAAAAATCTTGACTAGTTTGTTTAATTATGTTATAATTGGGCGTCAAAAATAACTGTAAAACAGGCTAATAAAAACAATATGATAATTTGTTTTCTGCCTTGTTTTTGGTTGTTTCGTTAAATCCTAATTCGGAAAGAGCCTTTTTACAAATTTCGAGTAAACCTTTATGGGAACTTCTGAATCACCTTCCTTTTGGGAACAGAAAATTGGCCTTGTAAGCCTGCAAAAACCCGCGATCGTTAAATCCGGCACTTCCATAAAAGAAGCTGTACAATTGATGCAAAAAAAGAAGATAGGTTGCATTCTTGTCGTTGACGAGAATGAAAACATTATCGGCATTGCAACCGACGGCGATCTCATGCACGAATTTGTCGGTTCGACCTTGTCCGGAGACGCCGCCATAGACAATATTATGAGCGTCAATCCCAAGACCGCCGATAAAAATGCAACGGTCACCGAGATTGTTGAAATGTTTTACCATAATAAATTCAGGCATATTCCTGTAATCGATGAAAATAATAAAGTGATTGGCATATTGTCTGTCCGGGGTTTGATGAACTACATTGCCGAACACATGCCGGCAGAAGTGCTCAACCTGCCGCCCGACAGCAGTATTCAATCTACCGATACCGCAGGAGGTTAATCCTTGGCTACTCAACAAATACGTAAAAATCAGAAAGAAAAAACGGTCGCGGAACAAGCCAAACCGCCGGTTGCCGAATCGATTGTCGTGCGATTGGCCGGCGATTCCGGCGACGGTATGCAGGTCGTCGGCGACAGGTTTGCCGATACATGCGCTATGACCGGCAATGACATTTGCACTTTTCCCGATTTTCCATCGGAAATTCGCGCCCCTGCCGGCTCTTTGCCCGGCGTCTCCGGTTTTCAGATTCACTTTGGCAGCAAAGATGTTTTGACCTTGGGAGACTTTGTCGATTGTTTGGTGGTGATGAATCCGGCGGCCCTGAAAGTAAATATCCATGATCTGAAAAAGGGCGGCTTGCTCATCGTCAACTCTAATTCCTTTGAAAAGGCCAACCTGCAAAAAGCCGCTTATGAGACAAATCCTCTTGACGACAAGCAGTTGTATAAAAAATATGATGTCGTCAAGATAAATGTCATCGACATTATCAAAGAAGCCCTGGCGGACAGTCCCCTAAAAACCGTTGAAAAAGTTCGGTGTAAAAACTTTTTCATGCTCGGTTTGCTGTACAATATTTATTCAAAGAGTCTCGAAATTACGGAAAAATGGATTCGAACCAAATGGAAAAACAGACCGGAGGTGGCGCAGGCCAACACCACCGCCATGAGGCGCGGCTTTAGCTATGCCCAAGAAACAGGCCTCACGGCAAAAGGCGCCATCGTGCAGCGTTTTTCCAAAGGCGACGGCGTGTACCGCAAAGTCAACGGCAACGAAGCCGTCGCCCTGGGGTTGGTCGCCGCCTCTGAAAACAGTTGGCGCGACCTGTTTCTAGGCAGCTACCCCATCACTCCCGCCAGCCCGATTCTGGAACTGCTGTCAAAATACAAAAATTTTTATGTAAAGACCGTTCAGGCCGAGGATGAAATCGCCGCCGTCGGCGCGGCGCTGGGCGCCTCTTATGCCGGAAGCCTGGGAGTGACGACGACCTCCGGCCCGGGTTTGGCGCTAAAGACAGAGACCATCGGCTTGGCGGTCATGGCCGAGCTGCCGCTGGTCATCGTCAATGTGCAGCGGGGCGGTCCAAGCACCGGTTTGCCGACCAAGACGGAGCAGGCGGATCTGCTGCAGTCCATGTTTGGGCGCAACGGAGAGGCGCCGGTCCCGGTGTTGGCGGCGTCATCGGCCAGGGATTGCTTTGATGCAACGATCGAGTCCTGCAGGATTGCATTGAAATTCCGGACGCCGGTTATTTTGCTTACCGACAGCTATATTGCCAACGGCTCCGAAACCTGGCGCGTTCCCTCGCCCAAAGAAATCCCGGACATTTCGGTCGAGCCCATCAGGCATGGCGAGGAATATATTCCGTACAAGAGAGACCCCGAGACTTTGGCTCGTCGCCTGGCCATCCCCGGGCGGCCGGGCTTTGAACATCGCATCGGCGGCCTGGAAAAAGCGGAGGACGGCTCGGTCAGTTACGACCCGTTGAATCATGAAAAGATGGTCAACCTGCGGGCGCAAAAGGTCGAGAATATCTCAAAGTTCATTCCAAAGGTTGAGGTGTACGGGGATAAAAAGGGCGACATCCTGGTCATTGGCTGGGGCAGCACCTTTGGTCCGATTCGCACGGCGGTTCAAAATGTAAGACAAAACGGGCACAAGATCGGTCATGTTCAACTCCGTTATATTCATCCGTTGCAGCCGGGATTAAAGGAAGCGATGGATAATTTTAAAACCATTCTTGTACCGGAAGGCAACCTCGGTCAATTGGCGTTTATCCTGCGGGCAAAATTCCTGAGAGAGGTTGTTACGCAAAGCAAAGTGCAGGGCAGGAACTTTATTGTTTCTGAAATTGAAAATAAAATAAACGAAATTTTGAACATTTCTTAAAGGTGGAAATACAGTGTATACACCGACATTGTCTGACGCATTGACGCGTAAGGATTTTATATCTCCGGCAGATGTAAGGTGGTGTCCCGGGTGCGGCGATTACGCTATCCTGAACTCTGTGCACAACGTATTGCCCGATCTTGGCATACCCAAGGAGAAATTCGTCTTTATCAGCGGCATCGGTTGTTCGAGCCGCTTTCCATACTACATGAATACTTATGGATTTCACACCATTCACGGACGCGCGCCGGCGATTGCCACGGGTGTCAAGGTTGCAAATCCCGAATTGTCCGTATGGGTGATTACCGGCGACGGCGACGGCCTGAGCATCGGCGGCAACCACCTCATCCATACGCTGCGAAGAAATGTGGACATTAACATTATTTTGTTTAACAATCGGATTTATGGCCTGACAAAGGGTCAATACAGTCCGACCACGCCGCAGGGACAAGTCACCAAAACCAGCCCCTACGGCACGCTGGAGCACGAGATCAATCCCATCAGCATGGCTATCGCATCTCAAGCTACTTTTGTCGCCAGGACGATCGACACAAGCCCCAAGCACATGAAGGAAATATTCAAACAAGCCGCGTTGCACAAAGGCGTTTCCTTTGTGGAAGTGTTTCAGAATTGCGTGATTTTTAACAACAACGCCTGGCAGGAAGTCACCGGTCGCGACGTTCGTGACGAGCATCTTATTTTTCTAGAGCAAGGCAAACCCTTAAAGTTTGGCGCTTCGGCCAATAAAGGATTGAGATACAGCGGTTCCTCGCTGGAAGTTGTCAAAATCGGCGAGCATGGTTCAACGGAAGAAGACCTTATCGTTCACGATGCCACAAGAGAAGACTCGAGCTATGCCTACCAGTTGGCGCAATTGTCCTACCCGGAGCACCCCATTCCCGTGGGCGTCTTTCGCGCTGTGGAACACGAGAGCTACGAATTGCTGATTGAGAAGCAAATTGACGCCGCCATCAGCATCGACGGACGGCGAAATTTGCAGCGTCTTCTCAAGGGAGACGAATACTGGGAAATATCGGAAGGCGGCAAAAAGCTGAATATGAAGATCGGCGTCGACAGCGAGTTTGACGAAGAAATCATGATTATGGAAGAACAGGAAAAAGAGCTGCTCAAGCTGATCAAGGATCCACTTTCCGCCGCGTTGAGAATGCGAATTGGCGACATCTATCATGAAGTCGGTCACAAACGCGCTTCCATCATTTCAGTCAATGATTCTTTGGCAAAAGCCATTTCATTGTTCAAGAGCCGCAAGGTGGATTCGATGCTGGTGGCTTATCGGGATAAGATCGTCGGTCTGCTGACAGAGAGAGACATTGTGATGAACGTCGTCCTGAGTTCCATGGATCGCGACACCACCAAAGTCTCCCACGTGATGCGCCCCAGTTTTGATCTGATCAGCGAAGACAACACGGTCGGCGACGCCATCAACGTCATCGCTTTGAGCGGCGGACGACACATTCCAATCAAGCTGAGATCCGGCGAATACGGAATCGTCAACACCCGGCAAATATTGTGGTTCATACATAAAAAGCTAAGCGAGTCGAACAAACAAAAGCAAGTCACAAACGTCGAAGAATAATGATCCGAATCATCCGGCGGATGAAACAGGCGCCTCATCGAAACAGGAATACCTATGAAAATTCACGAATATCAAGCTATTGATCTATTTAGAAAATACCATGTACCGGTCACACAGGGCGTGGTGGTTGAAAAACTTCAAGATGGAGAAAATGCCGTTAACGAGCTTGCAGATAAATATGATGTGAGCTCGTTTGTTGTAAAGGCCCAGGTGCACGCCGGCGGTCGCGGCAAAGCCGGCGGCGTTAAGTTGGCGCGCGATCGCCAAACTGCACTGCAGCATCTTTCTAATATTCTGGGCATGGAGCTTTCCACCAAACAGACGGGAAGCGCAAGCGTCACAGTGAGAAAAGTTCTGGTCACAGAAGCGGTCGATATTGCGCGCGAATTCTATGTGGCCATTACATTGGACAGAAGCGCGGCAAAGAACGTCATCATCACCTCCACCGAAGGCGGTACGGAGATCGAGGAAATAGCCAAAAACCAACCGGAAAAAATCATCAAAGAGTGGATCGACCCGCTCATCGGCCCACGAGATTACCAGTTGCGACGTCTTTGCGGCATATTCGGTCTGGACAAATCGCTGACCTATCAACTCAAGGACATCCTGCGCAAAATTTATCAGCTTTACCTTGATACCGACGCCTCCATCGTTGAAATTAATCCCTTGGTGTTGACAAAAGATGACCGCCTGATCGCCATTGACGCCAAAATAAATTTCGACGATAACGCTCTTTATCGTCAAAAAGATATCGCCCGGCTGCGTGATATCGGCGAGGAAAATCCCGCCGAAGTGGAGGCCGGCAAATACAATCTGAACTACATCAAACTGGACGGCACCATCGGCTGCATGGTCAACGGCGCCGGCTTGGCCATGGCCACCATGGATATAATCAAAATAAAGGGCGGAAATCCGGCCAACTTTTTGGATGTCGGCGGCGGCGCCACGCCCGAGACGGTGAAAAACGGATTTAAAATTATCCTCTCCGATAAAAATGTGAAATCCGTTCTGGTGAACATCTTTGGCGGCATTGTTCGCTGCGACCGCATCGCCAACGGCATCCTCGACGCCGTGAAAGAGCTCAGTCTTGACATCCCCATTGTCATCAGACTGGAAGGCACCAACGCCGACGTCGCCGCTGAGATAATAAAGAATTCCGGTATTTCGGTCATTGCCGCCTCTTCCTTTGCCGATGCCGCGGAAAAAGCTGTTGCTGCTGCGAATAACTAATGATAAGGCCAGAAGAACTATGTCAATATTGCTGAATAAAGAATCGAGAATTATCGTCCAGGGAATAACCGGTCAGGAGGGCAGCTTTCATGCTGCCCAGTGTCATGAATATGGAAACAACGTCGTCGGCGGCGTGACGCCGGGAAAAGGCGGCCAGAGGGCGCTGAACGGCGCCGTGCCGATTTTTGATTCCGTGCGCGAAGCAAAGAAAGAAACGGGCGCCAACGTCTCGGTCATTTTTGTGCCGCCGTTTGCCGCGGCCGACGCCATTCTCGAAGCCGCCGATGCGGACATCGGGCTGATCGTCTGCATCACCGAAGGCATTCCCGTGAAAGATATGATGATCATCAAAAATTATTTGAAAACCAAAACATCGCGCCTCATCGGCCCCAACTGTCCCGGCGTCATTACCCCGGGCGAGGCGAAAGCGGGCATCATCCCCGGCTCCATCGTCAAAAAGGGCGCCATAGGCATCATATCCCGGTCGGGAACGTTAACTTATGAAGCCGTGCATCAGATCGGCGCCGCGGGTTACGGGCAATCCACATGCATCGGCATCGGCGGCGATCCCATTATCGGCTCATCCATGGCCGATCTGCTTCTTTTGTTCGAGGATGATGCGGAGACGGAAGCGGTGCTCATTATCGGTGAAATCGGCGGCTCCATGGAAATCGAAAGCGCCGAGCTGGTGCAGGAAAAGATATCCAAACCGGTCTTTGCCTTTATTGCCGGCAGCACCGCGCCTCCCGGACGCCGAATGGGGCACGCCGGCGCCATCATTACACAGGCGGATGAAACGGCGGCCGCCAAGAAAAATGTGCTCAAGGAAAAAGGCGTACATATTATCGATTCCCCTGCGGACATGGGCGCTGTCATTACGAATGTGCTGCACTAGAAGTTAAAATTGTTTAGGTTTTCGGAAACACCTGATGGTGAATCAGGGAGAGTGAGTAAAAGCACGATATGCGCATCAAGAATGAGGCTATTGTATTGACATAAAAGGCTATCTTGTAATTGTCCCTCGAGGCGAGGCGTCAAAGCTCAATTCATAACAGCGTCGACGACGTTTTGGCGCCGCACCTGCAATATCCTCATTCCATACGCATTTTATTTCCGCTCCCCCGATTCAGGAAATGAAATGCAATTCCCCCTTTAGAGTTTCCGTTAAACATTTAAATTTTTGTGACATAAAAAGAAGTAATAATAATGAAATTCCGGATGATAGTGCTTCGCTTTGTCCGGTATTAATAACGATTTGAGAGGAGAAATGAATATGCCGAAAACAGAGAACTGCTCTCGGGATGCGAAGATTCAGGGAACAGCTCAACTGGTGTACAAGGATATCAAGGTTGACTTGGACGTCGTTGAGGGTACGGAAGGCGAGCTGGGAATTGATATTTGTCAATTGCGAAAGAATACGGGCATGATCACCCTGGACCCCGGCTATGCCAATACCGGCAGCACTATTTCAACTATCACCTTTATTGACGGCGAAAAGGGAATCCTGCGGCACCGGGGTATACCCATTGAAGAGCTGGCCGAAAAATCAAGATTTATCGAAGTGTCTTACCTCATCCTTTTCGGAAAATTGCCGACCAAAGCGGAACTGGATAAATTCTCAGCCCTGCTTGCCGAACATGCCGCCCTGCACTCCAACTTGGAGCATCATTTCAGCGGATTCCCCAATGACGCACCGCCGATGGCCATCCTGTCCGCCATGCTCAACGCGGTCTCCTGCTATCATAAGGAATTTCTGGATATCGTTCTCGATGAGGAAGGCTTTATGGAAGCGACGGCTCGCATCATGTCGAAAGTTCGCACCATTGCTGCGTACACCTATCGCAAGGCTCGGGGCAAGCCTTTTATTCACCCGAACCCATCGCTGCGCTATTGCGCCAATTTTCTGCACATGATGTTTTCGGAGCCTTATAAAGAGTATGAACTTTTGCCGGAAATCGAAAAAGCCCTGAATCTTTTCTTCATTTTGCATGCCGACCATGAGCAAAACTGCTCGACCTCGACCGTTCGTATGGTCGGAAGCTCCAGGGCCAACTTGTTCAGCTCCGTTTCCGCCGGCGTTTGCGCCTTGTGGGGACCGTTGCACGGCGGGGCCAACAAAATGGTCATCGAGATGCTCGAAAGCATTCATTCGCAAGGCAAGACGGCGCAGGAATATCTTGAAATGGCAAAAGACAAAACCAAAGGCATAAAGCTCATGGGTTTTGGCCATCGCGTATACAAGAACTTTGATCCGCGTGCAAAAATCATCAAAAAACAGGTCGACAAAGTGCTCAAGGTTTTGAACCTCGACGACCACTTGCTGCACATTGCCATGGAGCTTGAGGAACAAGCGCTCGCCGACGACTATTTTGTTTCGCGCAAGCTTTATCCGAACGTCGACTTTTACAGCGGCATCCTGCTGCGCGCCATTGGCATTCCTCTGGACATGTTCACGGTAATGTTCGCCATCGGGCGTATGCCGGGGTGGATCGCCAATTGGAAAGAGCTGCTGGATCATAACCAGAGAATCAGTCGACCGCGACAAATTTACAACGGACCAACATTAAGAAGCTATGTTCCGATTGAAGAACGCGAATAGCATGAACTTGCACCACAATTCAATATACTGTTTCTAACTTTATTCATCATTCAATTTGGAGGCGCTCCATGTCTGATGTGCTGACACACGACCTTGTGATCCTCGGAGCTGGCCTGGCCGGATTAAGAGCCGCTGTCGAGGCCTCACGGGTGACAAAGGGAAACATTGACATCGCCGTTATTACAAAAGGGCAGATGATGCGCGCACACTCGGTGGCCGCCGAGGGCGGCACGGCCGCGGCGCTGCGTCTGGACGATGGCGACAGCTATGAGCTGCATGCCTGGGATACGGTCAAAGGCAGCGACTTTTTAGCTGACCAGGACGTAGTGGACCTTTTTGTGCATGCCATGCCAAATGAGATATTGCAACTGGATCATTGGGGCATTCCGTGGACGCGAAGGGAGGACGGCAGAATCGCACAAAGACCGTTTGGCGGCCACAGCTATCCACGCGCTGTATTGGCGGCCGACAAAACCGGATTTTTTGAATTGCAAACGCTGTATGACACGCTGTTAAAATACAACAACGCCACGCATTACAACGAGTTTTACGTGACCTCCATTCTGGTCGAGAATAACGAGTTCCGCGGTTTGACCGTTTTCAGTATGACCACCGGGGAGTTCAAGGTGATTCGCGGCAAGGCGCTGATTATTGCCAGCGGCGGCGCCGGAACCCTTTTTGGATTCACCACCTATTCGCGAACGGTCACCGGAGACGGGTTGGGCATGGCTTATCGAGCCGGGCTGCCGCTTGAAGATATGGAGTTCGTGCAATACCACCCGACCGGTCTCGTGCCTTCGGGCATTCTGATCACCGAGGCCTGCCGCGGCGAGGGAGGCTATTTGCGCAACGCCGACGGCGACCGTTTTATGGAAAAATATGCGCCGGCGAAAAAGGAGCTGTCGCCCCGCGATTTGATTTCCAGGTCCGAAATTACCGAGATCGAAGCGGGGAGAGGCTTCAAAGGCCCGGACGGCCTCGATTATGTTCACCTTGATCTGACGCATTTGGGCGCCGATAAAATCAATGAACGCCTGCCGCTGATCCGAGAGGTGTGCATCGAGTTCAACGATCTCGATCCCATTGAAGAACCGATCCCGGTGCGGCCGGTGGCCCATTATTCCATGGGCGGCATTGAAACCGACATCAACGGCGCCACGCGGATAAAAGGCATTTGGGCGGCGGGCGAGGCGGCATGCGTCAGTTTGCACGGCGCCAACAGGCTCGGCTCCAACTCCACGGCGGAATGCCTGGTCTGGGGCGGCATCACCGGCGGCGAAAGCGCCAAATATTGCCAGGAAAAAGAAAAGGCGCCCGACGTTCCCGAAGATAAAGTCGAAGCGGAACGCAAACGTCTCTATGACGACCTGCTCATGAAAGAGGGCACGGAAGACATGTACCAGTTGCGTCGTGAATTGCGCTCGTGCATGGACAAGTACGTCGGCGTGTATCGCACCGGCGAAGAGCTGGAAAAGGCGCTTGGACTCATCAAGGATATTAAAGCACGCTATCCCAAGATTCATCTTAAGGATAAAAGTCATACCTATAACACCAATCTCATCAACGCCCTGGAGCTTTGCAACCTGATCGACCTGGCGGAAGTGTTGGTGACCGGGGCTATCGCACGAACGGAATCCCGCGGCGCCCATGCAAGAAGAGACTTCCCCACGCGTGACGACGACAAATGGCAAAAACACACCCTGGCATTTTACGAGGAATCCGGGCCGCGGCTGGACTACAAGCCGGTAACGGTGACGACCTGGAAGCCGGTGGAACGCAAGTATTAGTTCTGATGATGAATTGTATAAATTTTTGGAGATATCTATGTCTGCAGAAAGAAAAATACAGAGAAACAAACTCGGTCTCAAGGGCTGGGTGATCGCCGGTCGCTATGGTTTGGAGCGATACGCGTATACATTGCATCGAATTACCGGGCTGGGAATATTGCTTTACTTTATCATGCACATATTCGTCACCGGTTCTCGTCTGGGCGGCGAACACGCCTGGGAAGCCGTGTTGAAAAGTCTGGAAAATCCGTTTTTTAAATTTGGCGAATTCCTCGTCTTTTTGGCTTTTGCCTTTCATGCCCTGAACGGCATACGCCTGGTTATCGCCGAACTGGGTTTGATGATGGGCAAGCCGCAACGTCCGATCTTTCCGTATGTCAACTCGGTGCGCCGGCAGCGGCCGCTTTTCATCGTCGTCATGATCGTCGCGGCCATCATTGTGATTTTGGGCGGCGCTGATTTTTATTTACTGTGAAACGAGGAGATGAAAAATGCGTGAATCAACTTTATGGATGTTAAATTTAATCGCCGGCGCCGTCATTCTTGTGCTCCTCGGCGTGCACATGGCCATCATGCATCTCGATGCTGTTTTGGGCTTTGTCGGCCTTGCCGCAAACAGCGGCGTTGAAGCGTCGGCCGTTTTTGCCAGGAGCAAACAGGCCCTGTTTATGGCCAGCTATATAATCTTGTTGGGCGCTGCATTGTATCATGGACTTTACGGGTTGCGCAACATCCTGTTTGAACTGACCTTGTCCAGAGGCGCTGAAAAGTTCATAAACTGGTTTTTTATCGTGGCCGGACTGGCCCTGTTTGTCTATGGCGGCTATGTCGCTGTTGCTGTTTTTCAGTCATAGCATAACTGGCCACGTGCAAAGTATGTTTATATCAGATAGGAGATAAAAAGATGAGCGAAGCGAAAGTCATCAAAAACGTTGTTTTTGAGATTTTGCGATATGATCCGGAAAAGGATTCGGCGCCTCACATGAAAAGGTACGACGTTCCGGTCACCAAGGGCATGACGGTTTTGGACGGCCTGCTCTGGCTGAAGGAAAATGTGGATGCCAGCATTGCCTACCGTTCGTCATGTCGCATGGGCGTGTGCGGCTCTTGCGGCATGTTCATTAACGGTATGCCGCGTCTGGCCTGCAACAACCAGATTATGCACCTGAAAGCGGACGTCATTAAGATCAAGCCGCTTCCCAATAATAACATTATAAAAGATCTGGTGCCCGATCTGGAGCCGTTTTTCGACAAGCACCGCACTGTCAAGCCGTTTCTCATTCGCGACCAGGTCGCCGAGCTGGACAATCCGACCGGCGAGTATTTCCAATCCCCGGAAGAATTGGTCAACTATATTCAATTTGCCTACTGCATCAAATGCGGCATCTGCCTCTCGGCATGCCCGACCGTGGCGACGGACGATAAATTTTTGGGTCCGCAGGCTTTGGCGCAGGCCTGGCGGTACAGCGCCGATTCACGCGACGAGGGCGGCAAAGAACGTCACGCCATCGTAGATGTCAATCACGGCGCCTGGAACTGCCATTTCGCCGGCGCCTGCTCGGACGCCTGCCCAAAAGGCGTGGACCCGGCGTTCGCCATCCAGTTGCTGAAACAGGATATTTTCACAAAAAAGACCTGCGAGCACAAAGCCGGCGACGTTCTGCCGCGAACGGAAGAACACGTGCCGAACGAGAAAATTCCCGCGGCGCCCGCGCCGACGGTGTAAGTCGAAAAACATCGCCGGTTGCAGACCCGCTAACAACAACGCACACTTTGCCGGAGGCGCGAACAACCGCCTCCGGCATTTTATCCGCTCTTGACAGAATTGGAATATAATTACAGCTTTTTCTGTTGCCAAAATACAATGGACAGAGAGTAGATTTTATATTTTTCACGGGGAAGTCCAAGCTGCACTTTTCACGTTGATACAGTTTTTTCTCATATTGAACACAATCAAGTCGCTGACGACCGAGGCGCTCCCCATCGTTTACACAGTTTGGGGCGCTATTAAAGGTGAAGGATCACATGCGGGATAACGGAAGGAACCCGTTGATATTGCGATGATTCCGATGGGAAATGTATATGTTAAAAAATCGATCCTGCATTTTTGGGGGATTAATCGTTGCGGGACTTTTAACCGCATTCAGTCAGTTGCTATGGTCTGCTCCAAAGACGAGTACAGGTAAGCCGGAGATGAATATTTATAAATCAGCCAGCTTTGTGGATAACCGTTTCGATGTAAATAACATTGCTTGTTATATGAGTAACGATGGGCAGGTCGTTAGCCATAAAGTGAGTGGCAATAGTGGTCTGGAATGGCCTAAAGGTTTGGGGAAAGGAGCGGTATTTGCTTCGGGGCTCTGGCTAGCCGGCAAAGTAAATGGTGAAATTAGAACGGCTGTTGTTGAATTTTCAAGTGAATTGCAACCGGGAAAAATTCTTTCCAA
>JAJRST010000522.1 GCA_024278645.1 bacterium
ATTGGTTCAGGGATTTGCTCAAGTACAGCGGAGTGCGTAGTTGGCGCTATTATCTTGCAAGCAGATTTTATCATTCCTCCAAGAAATTGATTACGAAAGATTTTTTGAACAAGTTTGACGCTGTGCTCGCCTCTTTTGGCAATGAGGATGCTTTGCATTTGGCTTTTTATGTTCATCGCCAATCAGGGTTGCCTTTGATCATTGATTACCGCGACTTGTGGTGTGATAATCACCATTTAAATTGGACGCCATTGGACAAACTTGTCATAAATATACTTGAAAAAAGGATAATCCGGAAAGCGGCCCTGGTGACAACTGTGTCAAAAAATCTTTCTCTCCAGTTGAAAAAACGGTATGGGGTGAATGCAGCAATAATTTATAACGGATACTTTGATTTCATTCGAGAGTTGTCGACAGAAAGTCATGATTCCATTCAAAATAATGTCGTGAGTTTTTGTTACTGCGGCAGCCTCTATGGGGGCGTTAGACCTATTCAAGAAATTTTCCCGCTCTTGGCTCAAAACTCGAATTATGTGCTTAATATCGCGGTCCTTGATGATGTTGATCGGCGACTAGTTGAGTCTTTGGCCCAAAAATATCGTGTTCAGAATCAGCTTCATCTCTTCCATAATTTGAGCTATCAGCAAGCGATTGCATTAGAAAAACGATCAGATTTTTTGTTGTTTTTAAATCGGTTGGATGGCTTGGATAAAGGCGTCTTGACAGGCAAGCTTTTCGAATACATTGCGCTTGAGAAACCTATCATTGGCTTTGGACACCAAAGCGATGAGGCAGGCGAGTTAATAAGGGAGCATAATCTGGGTTGCTATTGCAGTTCAACTGAGGAACTGTCTCGTTGGTTAGAACAGAGAAAAAACAAAGTGCAAAACGAAAGCAAAATGACATCGTTTTTTAGCAGAAAAGTTCAAGCAAAAGTTTTTGCACAACTGATAAAAGAAAAAATTGGCTTGCCTTTTGATGAGAGGCTTCCCTGATCCCTGTTTCTCTGTAATGGTGTAATTTTTTACTTTCTCCCACAATTCGGCCAAGATGTATTGACGCCGGTCTTCTGAATTGAAGGCCGCCTCGTATGTTTTATGTTGAATCTAATGTCTTTCCCGAGACCCGTTTACTGATGGACAGAGAAGTGAGGATGCCCGCCGTGAGCCATAAATTTTCGTTTGTACTGATATCGCCGCTTAATAAAGAGTTCCACAACGCATAGAAAAATAAAACGAGCGCTATGATGGCTAATTGAGCCATTTTGCCGCTCGAAAAACGTATAGTTCGAATGGCCATCTTGATTGTTAAAAATGTAAAAGAAAAAAGTAAAAGCAATCCTGCGACGCCATTTTCGCAAGCGATTTCTAAAAAGATGTTATGCGGATAAATAAAAGGTGCAAAGGGGAAATTAATAAAGAAACTTCCCGTGCCAATGCCAAAAAGCGGATTGGCTTTGAACAGGTGCAGCGATTCTATCCAGGCCAGAATACGAAAGGCAGCGCTCATTTCCTGGGAAAGCGGCATTCTGAGCCGGGCGACGATCTGGTTGGACGTAAAGAATAAAAAAGCAATAGAGGCTATAAAAACGACGGAGCCTGCAATTATTTTCTGTCTTTTTGATGTGTTGGGTTGGAGAAAGTAAAATAGAAAAAGGGACAAAAACAGGCCCAACAGCGGTCCACGTGACCATGAGCGCAACATGGGATAAATGAACAAGGGGTATGTTGAGACGACTAGTATTTTGGGAAATCGGCGTTTTAGTTTTTGCAACAAGTAAATAGAAGCTAAAAGCGAGGCTCCCAGGCTGCTGGATAACCAAATGGGGTTTACATTTTCGCTGGGTTGGAATCGCAAGTAGTTTGGAGAATGCAACGCCAGATAGGTGGACACAATCCCCAAAAGCAAGCCAATGAAATAGGCAAAGATAAAAATATTTCCGATTCTTATTATTTCATTTACAAACACAAGGGGCAGGAAGACGAGAAGGATATTGAACAAAAAATAGAAAAAGAGCTTTTGAGAGGCATACGCTGGATTTGTTGTAAAAGTCGCCCCAAAAAGCAGTAGCAAAAATAAAAGCAGGGTAATAATCTGCGGCGCCTTGATCGATATCGATGAGAGTACAGGCTTTTGCAGAACGAACAGTAAAGCGCCTCCGATCGAGATGATCAAATAGATGACAAGCGCAGGAAAAGGGAGGCCAACGATGATATAATCGAATAACACATGGAGTATAATGCGGCCGGTGACGGCGATGGCCAAGCCAAATTCGGGGAATCGATAGATGAGCGGGAAAGAAAAGAAAAGCAGAATAAAGAAAACCGAAAAATTTGTATTCTTGAATAGAATGAACAAAAACAGCAATTCAAACGTCAATAAAAGTACGTTGATATCCCTGATAGGCTTTAGAGTGTTTTTCTGTAACGTTATCATCTAGCGAATTCTCAAAAATCCAAGAATAATATCAAGTTCACGTCGTCTGATTTCTTTTGTCCATAAAAGGACGAGAGCATAAACCAGGATGCCGGCGGCCAGACCGGCGAAAAGCTGCCAAAGAAAAATAGTAATAAAGTGGGCGACGACTTTAATTACAACGGCCATGGAAAAGGCCGCCAGAAAAACATTGAGAAGGGAAGCTTTTGGCGCTTTATATTCCAGCTCTCGTCGTACGAGAAACAGAGAGCAAACAAAGTATAGGATATAGGCTGAAAGGCACGACAGAGACGCTCCCAGGGCGCCGAATTTTGGGATGAGGATGATATTCAGAATGATGTTGAAAGAACCGGCAACGACGGCAATGAAGGCAATTTTCCTGCTCTTTTGTCGCAGTTCCAGGCCTTTTTGGACATACTGGGAAAGGCCGTAAATGTAGAGACCGCCGGCTATGAATGGGATGACTTGCGCGCCTTGGATAAATTCCTTGTCCGAGAATAACAAGAGGATGCTTTGTGGCATGGTGACGAGAGCAACAAGGATGGGCGTGATCAGCACCAGGTAATACCGGCTCATCTCTGTGATGAGATGCTGTGTATCGTTTCTTTTGCCCGTCTCCCAGTTTTGAATGATAATGGGATAGGCCGCAAGCATGAGCGTCATGAACGAAAATTGCAGGGTCTTTTCCGGGATGGCATAGCCCAATCCGTATATCCCCACCTCGGAACTGTTTTGAAAATAGCCGATGAGATAACGGTCCGACAAGGAAAGCACCCAAAAGGCCAGATTGGACAGAGTGAGCGGCAGGCCGTAAGATGTAAACTGGGAAAAGATTTTTGTCGAAAGAAAAGAGATTTTAAAATTGGTAAAGACGCGTTGATCCATTAACATGATGGCGTTCAGGATGAACGGCGCCAGAAGAAATCCCCAAAAGATGCCTTCCGCCCCCATTTGAAATTTCAAAATCAGAAAAACGCCGATGAGAGGCTTGCTGACGACGTAAATGAGCCAATAAGTCGA
>JAJRST010000523.1 GCA_024278645.1 bacterium
CCATAGTCAGGAACTTCCATGCCGTCGCCCAAAAAGCGTCCGCCCTCGTTGTTGGCGTGGGGAACCGTCCAGTGAACGTGCAACAAAAAAGGCCGCTCCGCATTGTCGCGGATAAATTGCAACGCCTCCTCGGTCATCACTTCGTGCGACCATGTGACGCGTTCTTTGGCGACGCGACCGCGGTTGACGTCATCCTTTTCGTAAAGCACGTTGCCGGCCAGGGGAACCTTTTCGCGATTGCGCCACAGGAACAGGGGATAGGAATTGTGCGCCTCGCTTTGATCAAGATAGCCCATCCAGAAATCAAAGCCGTTGTCATTGGGGTGGCCGTTTCCGTCCGCATCGGCCATGGCCCATTTGCCGACGCCGCCGGTGGCATACCCGGCCTGTTGCAACAGCTCGGCGACGGTCACATCCTCCGGCTTGAAGACATAGCGTTCGTTGGCGGCAATGGCGGTATGGCCGGTGTGCAGGCCGGTCCACAGCGTCAGCCGGGAAGGCCGGCAGACCGTATGGCCCGAATAGTGATCGGTAAAGCGAACGCCTTCGCTCGCCAGACGATCGATGTTCGGCGTTTGAATGACTTTTTGCCCGTAGCAGCCGACATCGCCATAGCCGAGGTCGTCGGTCATGATGTAGATGATGTTCGGCGGGCGTTCGGTTTTTCGTGCGCAGCCCGCGACCATGAAAACGACAAGCAGAAAAAACACAACCACAGGGGTGATTTTCATCTTTTATTTTCCCTTGAAATAGATTTCATCGGCATACTGTTAAAGAGCGCTAGTGGAAAGATTGTGATCGGAATCCATTGGCATGTCGCTGCGGCAATGACCAGAGTCATCCCTTGGTGCAGGATAGCTCTCGCGTGTTTTAAAAACTTGCTCAACCTCAGGGAAGCGTTCGCACCCGTCGGCCCTCGATGCGGATTTTATCATCCGCGAACAACCGAATCGCCTCGGAGTAAATTTCATGCTCCACCTGCAGAATGCGCGCGGCCAGCGTGGTCGGGGTGTCGTCGTCCTTCACTGGCACGCAGCGCTGCAACACCGGGGCGCCGGTGTCGTAATCGGCGTCCACCAGGTGCACGGTGACGCCGGAGACCTTGCAGCCATATTCGAGAACGGCCTCGTGCACATGCTGCCCGTAAAGCCCCTTGCCGCCAAAGGCCGGCAGCAGCGCCGGATGGATGTTGAGCATTCTGTTCTTGTAAGCGCGGACGACGCGTTCCGGCATCATTTTCATATAGCCGGCCAAAATCACCAGGTCGGTCCCAAGTTCGGCAAGAACATCGAGGATATGCTGCTCATAGTCTTCATCCGCGCTAAAATGGCGGCGGGTGATGTGATAGCCGGAAATGCCGCGACCGTAGGCCATCTGCAAAGCGCCGGACTTTGAGTTGTTGCTGATGACGCCGACGACCCTGGCGTTTATGGCGCCCTCTTCGATGTTCTTCAGGATGGCCAATAAATTAGAGCCTCTGCCCGAAGCAAAAGCAGTGATACGAAGCGGGTTCATTGCACTCATTTTGAAAACCTGAGTTGATCGCCGGTCTCACGAATGAATTCGATTTTGCACCAAACTTTTTTCTCATTGGCAAAACAGGCGGTTTGGTTTTATAATAACCATAATAAAAAGAACTTTTAATTATACGAGATTTATTTTAAAAATTCAACCGGATTATAACAAGTTGATAAAAAAGAAGAGATTTGCTAACTTGTAAATTGCTTAAAATCAATTTGTGCAACATGAAAACCGAGGCACATATTATGATAACACAGGAGTTTTAATGACGTTTTATGATAGATTAAAAAAAGGCCTGATTTTATTCGACGGGGCCATGGGCACGCAGATTCACAACCTAAATCCGACGGACGCCGAATGGGACGGACGCAACGGCTGCCCGGAAGTGTTGAACCTGACCATTCCCGACAAAATCCAAAAAATACATGAACGCTACCTGACCGCCGGCGCCGATGTGGTCGAAACCAACACCTTTGGCGGCAACAAAATCGTGCTGGAAGATTTCGACCTGCACGATCGCGTGCTTGAAATCAACCGCATCGCCGCGCAAACGGCGCGCCGCGCCGCCGACGCCTTTTCCACGCCGCAAAAGCCGCGGTTTGTCGCCGGCTCCATCGGCCCGGGCAGCAAGCTCATTACCCTGGGGCAGACCGATTTTGACACCATGCACGCCTCCTATGCCATGCAAGTGCGCGGTTTGATCGAGGGCGGCGTCGATCTTTTCATCATCGAAACCTGCCAGGACCTGTTGCAGGTCAAAGCGGCGCTGCTGGCCATCGAGGACGAGATGGAGCGCGCCGGGGTAAAGTTGCCGCGCATCGTTTCCCTGACCATCGAAACCACCGGCACGATGCTGGTCGGCAGCGACATCAGCGCCGCGTTGGCGACGCTCGAACCGCTCGACGTCGACGTCCTGGGCATGAACTGCGCCACAGGGCCTGAGCAGATGCGCCCTTTTATTAAACAGATATGTCAGTCATTTTCCGGCCCGGTCATCGTGCAGCCGAACGCGGGACTGCCGCAGAATGTCAACGGCGTGATGGTGTACACGCTGACCGTACAAGAATATGTGGACGTCATGTCCGGCTTTATCGAGGAGTACGGCGTACAGATTATCGGCGGCTGCTGCGGCACGACGCCGGATTTCATCAAAGCCATGGCGGCAAAACTGCCGACGCTGCGGCAGGCCGAGCGACGTCCGACGCACAAGCCGCAGCTCGCCTCGCTTTTTTCCGCCGTGGACATAGAACAGGACCCGGCGCCCTTTTTCGTCGGCGAGCGTTCCAACACCAACGGCTCCAAGAAATTTCGCCAGTACCTGCTGGCCGAGGATTGGGACGGCATCGTCGCCATGTCCAAACAGCAGGAGCTGACCGGCGCGCACGGCCTCGATTTGTGCGTCGCCTACACCGGACGCGATGAGACGCGCGATATGCGCGAAGCGGTCTCGCGCATCAACAAGCAGGTCGACCTGCCCGTTTTCATCGATTCAACGGACCTTGACGTCATCGAGACGGCGCTGAAATTGATCGGCGGCCGCCCGGTCATCAACTCGATCAACCTCGAGGACGGCGAAGAGCGCGCGCACAAAATATGCCGACTGGCCAAACGCTTTGGCGCGGCGCTGATCGC
>JAJRST010000050.1 GCA_024278645.1 bacterium
CCGTGGAGGCGCCGATGTGCGGCGTGCAGGCGGTCATGGCGGCAAGTTCCGTATCGGCAAAGTCCGCCACGCCGCCGCCCGGTTCGCCTTCATAAACGTCCAGCCCTACCTTGAGTTTTTTATCCCGGATGGCCTTTTTCAACGCCGTCGTATCGACGACATCGCCGCGCGAAGTGTTGACAAAGATGGCGCCGTCCTTCATTCGCGAAAAGAACGCCTCGTTGATCAGATGTTTCGTCTCCGCCGACGAGGCCAGGTGCACGGTCACGGCGTCCGCCTTTTTGGCGACCTCCTTCGGCGACTCGCAATAGCCGATGCCCAGCTCAACCTCCATCTCCGGTGTAAAGCTGCGCGACCAGGCGATGACGTTCATTTTCAAACCATGCGCCGCCAGGGCGACGCCGCGGCCAATGGCCCCGAGGCCGATGATGCCAAGCGTGCGTCCGGCCAGACCATGCGCCTTGCCGTATTCCTTTTTATTCCACTTGCCGGCGCGAAGATCATGCGCCGCATCGATAATGCGGCGATCGGCGGCGATCAACAGTCCCATCGTCAGCTCGACGACCGCCTGCGTGTTTTCACCCGGACAGTTGGCGACGTAGATGCCGCGACGGCTCGCCTCTTTCAGATCGATGGTATTCACGCCAGCCCCGGCGCGGATGATGAGCGCCAGAGCCGAGGCTGCGGCAATCGTCTCCGAAGTAACTCTTGTCGAACGTACGATCAGCACTTCATTATCGGCTATATGTTGGGGCAAATCTTCGGCCGTCAAGTCCGGCAATACGGTTAGTTTGCCGCCAAGCGTCTCCAGCGATTGTAAAGCAGAAACGGACAATTTGTCCGCAACCAGAATCTTCATTGTTACTCCTGTTTAATCAGTCTCGTTCAATGTTCTCGAGTTATCTGTTCTCGTCTAAAACTATAAAATAAGGCAAAAGTTAAAATAAAAAAGTGTATGATTCAACAAAATATTCAGGCCCGGGATCATCGTCCCATCTTTTTCGCCTTTTCAAGAATTCCGGGAACAGCCGCCTCCATCATGCTTTTGACGACGCTGTAGTGCATCGTCCGCTCGCTGAAACAGCGCGTATTCAAAGCATTCATAAACCGTCCTTCGACCTCCTCGAAATAAGAGCCGTAAATATGGTAGCTGTCCGCCTGATGCACGTAGCGGCCGATTTTGATCGGGCGGTCGGCCAGCGCCTCGATCCGTTGCGCAATGCGTTGCTGCAACATGACCAGGGCAAACATGTTCATAAACGCCGCCTTGTAGGCGTCGTTGGAACGGAAACGGACGTTGGTGTTCAGGGTCAGTTCATCGTCGGCATTCGGCAGCAATCGGCACCAGATGCTTTGCAGGCAGGCGGGGTCGTAACAAAAGGGGTCTTCCCAGACCTTCCAGGTAATGGCCTGGGCGCGGCGAGAGTGGGGCGCCTTGGCCAGTTTTTCCGCAATCATTTCTATCTGATCGAACGGCTTTTCCACGCCGGGAACGGTATACTCGAACAAGCGCTGGTGATAGGTATATTCCCAACGCGTGTCGTTGGGGTCGTCCGCGGCATCGCGCACGCAGTGATCCTTGATACCGTCGAGCACTTCCAGCACATATTCCTGCAAATCTTCCAGTCCGCCGGGAAAGTCCATGTGAATCATCGGCTCGGCAAACGGATCGTTGACGACAATGGTCATCGAGCAGTCTTTGCTCGGCGGGTCCTCCGGTTTGTCGTACTCGGTCTTGATGGTGCATCCATGATGATAAACTTTTACGAGAGATTTTTCCCATGCTTCAGCCAGACTTTTACCTTCGACAAGAAAAACAGGGATTTGTCCGTTCATCTTTAGGCGCCTCCACTTTATTATGTTTGATGTGTGATTCCGGTTAAATTGCCTAAAAGCCAACAGCCGCGCATCGTCTTGCAAAGAGCCCTCATGTTGCAAAAATGCTCGCATCTGGTCTTTAATACCTTTTTCTTAAATTCAGCATAGTTTCTGACCGGTTCGCCGAGATAGGATTTTTTTCGATAGCCCATGCTGGTCATGGTGGAATATTTTGACTGACACTGCTCCGACATGTAATCCAGTAGGTTTTTGCGCACGTCGGCGATGCCATATTTTTCCGGCGCCAAATGCCATGGCGCTCCCGGCTCCATTTCGACCAGGAATGCTTTCACAGAAATATGTTTATAGCGACTATTAATTTCATCCTTCATGCGAAGCGTCTGCTCAAAGTCCTCTTTTTCCTCAAAGGGGATGCCGAGCGAAAAAAACACAGTCATCGGCAATTCCAGCTTTTCGGAAAAATCAAGAACGTGATATAGTTCCTCGTTGCTGTAATAATGCCCCCGTATCCTTTTCCTCAATGTTTCCGAGCCCGTCTCCGGGCTTATGCTTATGGACGAATCGCCGCCAAAGGTTTCACGAAATTGTTTCAGAAAGGATATCTCCGGAACGGACCAGGCGGAAAAAATGAGGTTGAAATCAATTTTTTTTGCTCGAATTTGTTGAAACAACATTTTGTAGTAACTCTCGGATTGCGGACGCGGATCGAAGCTGAGAAAGCTGCCGCTAAACCGGTAATCCCGCAACAGTTGAATGTCGTCTAAAACGGATCTGACCGATCGAAAAATAACATGGTTACGCTTGTTCAACAACTTTTGCCCCTTGTTGCCGCCGCTGCAATAATAGCAATTGACATGACAACCGCGGCCGGCGACCAGCCCGGGAAAGAACCCCATGCGCTCCGACGCCATTGTTTGTGAAACTTTGTAATTGAAACTGTCCGGCAACCTGGTTCGAATAATGGCCTTGGGAAACGATCGGTAGGATTGGTGGTGCAACAGATAGGACAGATTTGTATAACGGATCGAGTCGAGCATCCTTTCATCTGCCGTGTACAGGAAACGGTTTTCAATGATGCGGTTTGCCGTCCTCCAGACAAGGTTGTCAACACGGGCAAGATTTCTTTCTCCCATACACTCGGACATCAACTGCACGATGGGCGCCTCTGCTTCGCCGCGGATGACGGCATCGACATCCGAAGAGTTGTTTAAAATTTCCCGGGCAAAATAGCTGGCCGTCATGCCGCCCAAAAAAATAAAAGTAGCCGGACGAATGGTTTTGATCGCCTTTGCCTGCTTGAGCACGTCGCTTATCTGCTGGTGAAAGTGCATTGAAAAACCCACGGCTGAAATATCGTTTTGCTCCACAAAAGCGGGCAGGGAAAATGCGGCGTCGTGACGCTGCTCGATGCCAAGATGAAGAATTCTGGCACGGACGTCCTGCTTTTCCAGCGCGTCGGCCAGCCCCAGGAGGCTCTGACTCATCCAGTGCAAGCTGGAATAGTAG
>JAJRST010000051.1 GCA_024278645.1 bacterium
AGATCGCGTAAACGATCGCCAGGGGCAAATTCGAATTTATCCGGCGTTCTTACTGCGCCGCTAATCCACACTCGACCCACCTTTTCCTGCTCTGTGGGGATAATGATAACATCCCCATCCAGCAAAGTGGGATTGGCATCCAGATCGCCAGTCAGCTCGTATTTCTGTATGTCGGCATGCAGGATGGTTCCATCTTTCCGCCTGATAACGATATTGCGCCTGGAAGCGGTCTTTATTTCCAGGGATACATTTTCTTTAACTTCGGAAGTTAACACAGAGGTTTCCGAACGAAAAGGGGTTTCGATAACGGTTCGCTGGCGCTGGGATTTTACGGCTATTGGCGTCACAAATCCACCGGTTAATTTGATGGCATCGGAAACCCGATCCATTGCGTTCACCTCAACCAGCCCCGGATTATAGACGGCGCCGCTGACGGTGACCCGAAAAGATCGCAGTTTCGCCAGCGCTATTTCAATTTCATCTGTCACATATTTCGATCTGATTTTTTCTTCGATCCTCTTTTTAGCCTCTGTCAGAGGAATATCGGCGACGGTTATACTACCCACGGCCGGGATGAAAAGCATGCCCTCCGGGTTCACCATTGCCTGATAATCCGTATCCGCCTGCCCGCCAATGACAATACTGAAAACATCGCCCGGGCCCACGATGTACGCATCCGGATCGACCGGCCGCTCCAGCACCGGAGCCGTTAGCGGGGTTTGAATTGTCGGTTTTTTTAGAGCGCTCTCCAACTTGTCCATATCTGGCATTGCAGCGCCGGAAAGGTCCTGCGCCTGCAAGCTGGTTAAAAGAGAAAACAGAAGAATAAAAACAGTGATGCTTCTTTGCATTATTCGCACCTCAACAAATTGCTAAACTTTTGACAGTATTTCCACTATTCGTCGGGATGCCTGACCATCCCACAACGGAGGAATTGTATGTTCGCGTTGGTATCCATTCAAAGCATTTTCGGCGGCTTCTATAATTTGCGCCGGGTCCACACCAACCAGCGTGTTGGTGCCGATCTCTATAGTTACGGGCCGCTCTGTGTTTTGCCGCAGGGTAATGCACGGGATGCCCAAAAAAGTGGTTTCTTCCTGAATGCCGCCGGAATCCGTCAACACCATTCGCGCCCGGCTCATCAAATGCAAAAAGTCCAGATAGCCAAGGGGATCGACGAGCACCAATTGATCCATGCTGGCCACCTGATCGGCGAGCTGCAGCTCGTCAATCATTTTTCGCGTGCGCGGATGGATGGGAAAAATTATGGGAATCTGTTTCTGGATGTGCTGCAGGGCGATTAGTATTTGCGAGAAAACCTGCTGGCTGTCCACATTCGATGGGCGATGTAGCGTCATCAGGGCATAGTTCTCCGGTTCCGCTTTCAATGTGCTGAGGATGGTCGACTCTCTGGCTTTTTCCAGATGCTCGGTCAACGAATCGATCATCACATTGCCGACAAGATGAATCTTTTCTTTGGCGATGCCTTCGCTTAAAAGGTTATCCAGGCCGCTCTGTTCGGTCACAAAAAGCAAATCCGAAACAGCATCGGTCAGCACGCGATTGATTTCTTCCGGCATGGTGCGATCGCCGCTGCGCAGTCCGGCCTCCACATGGGCAATGGGAATATGCAGCTTGGAAGCCACCAGCGCCGCCGCAAGCGTGGAATTCACATCGCCGACCACAACGACCCAATCCGGTTTCTGTTCCAGCAGAATTTTCTCCAGCGCGATCATCACGGCTGCCGTCTGTTGCGCGTGCGAACCAGAGCCGACGCCAAGATATAAATCCGGTTCCGGCATGCCCAGATCGACGAAAAAAGTGCGCGACATTTTGTCGTCGTAATGCTGACCGGTATGTATGAGAATCGGATCAAACTGATCCGACTGCAGCATGCGCTTGTGAATGGGCGCTATTTTCATAAAGTTGGGTCGGGCGCCAACAATATTTGCAATTTTAATCATTCGCTCTAAAGGTCTCGTTTGTAATTCTGCTTGTAATACTCCAGATACTCTCCGCTCTTCAGTCGCTCCCACCACCAGCGATTGTCGGTGTACCATTTGATGGTGTACGACATGGCTTCGTCAAAGTTGTGTTTGGGCTGCCAGCCCAGCGACTTGATTTTGCTGATATCCAGAGAATAGCGGCGATCGTGGCCCAGTCTGTCCTGGACAAAGGTCATCAGGCTCTTTGGTTTGTCCAGCGTTTTCAGGATGAATTCCGTGATCTCCAAGTTGGTGCGTTCGTTTCCGGCGCCGATGTTATAGACCTGACCATCTTTGCCATGTTCAATCAAAAAGTCAATGGCGTCGCAATGGTCCAGGACGTAGATCCAATCGCGCACATTTTTGCCATCGCCGTAAATGGGCAGCTCTTTGTCGTCCAGGGCATTGGTAACAAACAGGGGGATTAATTTTTCCGGAAACTGAAAAGGCCCATAATTATTGGAACATCGGGTGATGATAACGGGCAGGTCATAAGTGACATAGTAGGAATACGCCAGCCGATCCGCGCCTGCCTTGGAAGCGGAATAGGGACTGGAAGGCTCCAGCACATCCGTTTCTTTGAACGAGCCGTCCAGGATGCTGCCGTAGACTTCATCGGTGCTGATCTGGATGAACTTGTGCACGCCATGCTTTCGGGCCGATTCCAGCAGCACAAAGGCGCCATAAATATCCGTTTTGATGAAATCGTCGGGCGCGCCAATGGAACGATCCACATGACTTTCGGCAGCAAAGTTAACCACAATATCCGCCTGCGGCATCAGCTCGTCCACAACTTTTTCATCGCAGATGTCGCCTTTAACAAAGCGATAATTCGGTCGGTCCTGGATGTCTTTCAGGTTGTCCAGGTTGCCGGCATAGGTCAGTTTATCCAGATTGATGATCTCGACATCATCGCCATATTTTTCCAGCAGAAAATGAATATAGTTGCTGCCAATAAAACCGGC
>JAJRST010000524.1 GCA_024278645.1 bacterium
ATCGATTTTTACATCGCCTGCAAGGACGGCCAGAACTACCTGTTGCAGAATGATTACAGCGGCGGCAATCATTACATCGACGTTTTATGTATCGGCCCCGGGGGCGACTATGGCGGCTTTGGCAGCAAGGTGACTGTGTATGAACCGGGGCATCTCGGCGATCCTTCGCGAATCCTCGGCTACCAGGAATCGACCGCAAACTATGCCTACCTTAGCCAGAATCAGACGGCGCTGCATTTCGGCCTGCGCGAGTTTGACACATGCGACATTCGTATTGTACGAACCGACGGACGCGTTTTCAATTACACCGGCGTCGCCGCGGACCAGGTGTTCGTGATGGATCAGGCGCCGCCGCAAACTTTTTCTATCGCCTACATCTCCGGCGACGATCAAACCGCGGCGCCGGGACAACCGCTTGCCGAACCGTTTGTCGTGCAAATCAAAAATGACAGCGGCGACGGCGTCGCCAACGTCGCCGTCACTTTTGCGCCGCAGAACGGCGGCGCCATGATCGAGCCGCAGCCGGTGACCACGGACGCCGACGGCTTTGCGCGATCCACTTTTACGCTGGGCGGCCAGGACGGTTAGTATGAAATTTGGGCGACGAGCGTAAAAACCGGCGCCGCCAAAGTCATCTTTAACGCCACGGCGGCGACGGTGGATACATTCACTTTGAAATATGTCTCCGGCGACAACCAGACGGGCGAGCCGGGACAATTGCTTGCCGACCCCTTTGTTGTGCGCGTCGAAAACCGGAACGGACAAGGCGTCTCGCAGGCGAGCGTCGTCTTTATGCCGCAGAACGGCGGACGAATGGTCGATACCACGGTCGTCACGGACGACGACGGCTATGCGCGATCCACCTATGCCCCCGGAGACGCCGAAGGCGATTATACCGTTATCGCCTCATGCGACACGGCCGACTCGACGGTGACGTTTCATGTGCGCGCAGAGGTGTTGCACAATAATGTGACGATCATCAAAAATTATGGCGACGAACAGACCGGCGTCGTCGGCAAAACCCTGGATTCGCCGCTGGTGGTCAAGGCGGTCGACGACCAGGGACGCGCCGTTCCCGGCGTTGATGTGGAATTTTATACGCACGACGGCACGATAGAGGGAGACACGCTAAAGATTGCAACCACGGACGACGAGGGCAAGGCGCGCGTCGTGTGGACGTTGGGTCTTAACGTTGGCGAGCAGCATCTTGTCGCGCGCCATGGCGAAACAGAGTTGACGTTTACCGCCACGGCGCAGGCGGAGGCGCCGGCCGTGTTGCGTAAAATCGCGCCGGCGGACAGCGTCTGGCAGGCGGGAAAAAGCTACACTTTTCAATGCGCCGTGTATGATAAATATGAAAATCCCGTGCCCAACGTCGATGTTCTTTACTCTGTAATTTCCGGCAACGGCCAGGTGCAGGGCGACAGCACGGCGACGGTCGCCACGGACTCCGCCGGAGTCGCCTCTGTCTTGTGGCGGCTGGGTTACAATCACACCTACCACAATGTGCTGCAAGCGGAAATCGTTGATATGAGTGAGATCGCTCCCGTCACTTTTGAGATCGATTCCGTGGCGCCGCCGCGTTTGGACAAGTCGACGGTCACTTCATCCAAAGACAGCGTCGCCGCCGACGGCATGGATGCGGCCAAAATCGTTGTCATATTAAAAGACGAGCAAGGCCATCCGCTGCCGGATTATGCGGTGCACATCAGCGTCACCGGCGACGGCAACATTGTCGAGCAGTTGTCGGTAAAAAGCGACAGCGCCGGCGTCTTTAACGCGCTTCTGAAAAGCGTCATGCCCGGCGAAAAGACAGTTTCCGCCGAGGTTCCCGGCGTGGGCAAGCTGCCGGACACGGCGATCATCCTGTTCACGCCGCCGACGCCGGATAAAATGTACCTGGTCAAAGTCTCGGGAGACAGCCAGACCGCCGTGGTCGGGCGCACGCTGCCGCAGCCTTTTGTCGTGCAAGTGATCAATGCTGAAACGACGCCGCTGCCGGGGGAAAAGGTCGTCTTTGAAGTCAAGAACAACCTGGGGCGCCTGGGCGAAGGTTGGCGGGAAATCGTCGCCTCTAACGACAGCGGCTTTGCTGAAATTTATCTCACACTTGGCGGGCGAGCCGGGCTATGGAATCATCTCGTCGTCGCCTATATCGAATCCGACAGCAGCGGCGTCGAATTCCGGGCCACGGCGCTGCCCGACACCGCGGCGATCATCGCCAAAACGACCGCCGATTCCCTGACGGTGATGAGCGGCGACACCTTGACTCTTGGCGTCCGCGTCGGCGATCTTTATGACAACCCCATATCCGGTGCGGCGCTCTCTTTCACTTCCGATGCCGACGACATTTTTCTGACCGAAATGCCCGTGCTCACCGGCGCTGCCGGCGAAGCGGAGGCGACCCTGGTCATGGGGGAGACCCTCGGCGCGCATACGGTGCACGTCTCGCTGGGAGCTGTTTCTACCGATTTTACCATTTTTGTCTCTCCCGTCCCGGAATATCTCGTCTACGTATCGCCGGACACGGTGCTCATTGACGATCTCGATCGCAAGATACTCCTGCAGGCGCGCTGCCTGGATCCGCAAGACCGGCCCATGGCCGGCGTCTCGGCGACGTTCAGGCTGGTGCACGGCGCCGGGGAATTCACCCAGCCGACGACGACGCAAAGCGACTCCAACGGCCTTGTGTCGACGAGCTGGCGTCCGGCAACGTTGCAGGAAATTTCAGTGATCAAGGTTGTGACCGCGCACGACTCTCTGTCCTTTTATCTCGTCCCGCGGCGGATTTTATCTGTCGCGCAGGCGACGCTCCCCG
>JAJRST010000052.1 GCA_024278645.1 bacterium
CCCCTTTCCTTTGTGTTGAATTAAAATTAGTGTGATAGCTGTAGCTGTACTGTATGCTGTCGCCTCCATCAGCAATTCACATGCCAAGTTGAGACGACAAGCGGTCTGTGTGCAGTAAGTGCAAATAATCCAGTATGTTAAGCAATTCAATGTTTTTGGGCATGGTCCACTTGATGGTAACGTTTCGTTACCACTTTCAAAGGCGTTTGTACGGAAAGCTTCGGCTATTCTTCGGGTTTTAACCCATAGAGTTGAATTTTTCTGTCAAGGCGGGGTCTTGATATTTTAAGCGTTCGGCAGGCTCTTCTCTTATTCCAGCCGTACCTGTTTAGTATTTCAAGAATGACGGTCTTTTCGGCCTCTTCCAGGGTTATGCCGTGCGGCGGAATTTCAATCTTTAACTGCTTTGTTTCTTCCTTTTCACTGAGTATGATGGGCGTCTCCGACTCGAGGGTTTGCTCCAGCTCCTCAACAGTGACTTTTGTGCCGTCGCTTAGCAGCGTAATGCGTTCGATGGCGTGGCGAAGTTCGCGAACGTTTCCTGGCCATTTATAGCGTCGTAAAAGTTCTTCGGCTTCCGGCGTAAAGCCATCCAGCGGGCACTCGTATTCCTGGGCGAAACTTTTTAAAAAATGTTGTGCCAAAAGCAGAACGTCATCGCCGCGATCTCGAAGCGGGGGCAGGTTGATGGTCAGCACATTGAGCCTGTAGAACAAATCGATACGAAATTCGCCTTTTTTTATGGCGGAGTGTAAATCGCGATTTGTCGCCGTTATGATGCGAGCATTAATTTTTATATCGCGTGTGCCGCCAACTCGTCGGATCGTTTTTTCTTCCAACGCTTTCAGCAATTTTATCTGAACCTGCGGCGAGATGTCGCCGATTTCATCCAGGAACAGGGTGCCGTTGTGCGCCAGTTCAAACAGGCCCGCTTTTGACGCTTTTGCGTCGGTGAAGGCGCCTTTTTCGTGACCGAAAAGTTCCGATTCCAGCAGCGTCTCCGGCAGGGCGCTGCAATTGATTTCGACAAAAGGCTCGTTCGACTTGCACGTGTTGTAGTGGATGGACCGGGCGATGAGCTCTTTTCCGGTTCCGGTTTCGCCGCGGATGAGAACCGTCGCCCATTTCCGGCGCACTACCCGCGAAACGAGATCAAAAATGCCGCGCATTTGCGCGCTTTGTCCGATGATGTTGCTGAAATCATAAGTGGATTTTCTGGAGTCGAGCAGCTCTTGACCATCTTGCCGCTGCCGCCACTGGTTGTAAACGGTTGATACGTTTTTTTCCAGTTGAAAAAGGTCGGAGCTAATGTCCACCACGGAAAAGAAACCCGCTTTTATGGCGCGCACGGCAAGGTCTATAGAGCTTTTTTGAGTAACGCCTATTGCTTGCGTTGCGGTTTGTTGAGTTTTCAACAAGTCGATAAAGTCAAATATCCTGATATTCTTGTCGTCGAAATCAACAAAGACAAGCGGCGGCGTGTGCGATTGAATAATACTGTCGGCCTGGTCAACCGTTTCGGCGACATGCAGTTTATATAAAATGCCGGCAAGCGACAGGGCCGAGGTTATTTTATCCCGAGGCGTCGATCCATAGAGCAGAATTTGAAAATCCGGTTTGTTTTTTAAAGTTTCTTCAATCATAAGATGTGAGACTTTTTCGATGCCGGGTGAATACTCTATTCTTGTATTTTCCAGTATTGTACATTTGACAGGAATCCGCGAACATCAAATTCGACGTTTGCTAATCTTGTATTATAGGCGACAATGTCGTCCGGGACGAATAAAAATGTATAAGGGCAATCATCAATGATGATTTGTTGAAACTCGCGCCACAACGGCCTTGCTTTCTCTTGATCCGGGGCGGAGCGCGCCTGTTCGAGCAAGAGGTCGACCCTGGGGGTGTCATAAGATACGAAATTATATCCATCTTTAATAGCCGAGGAATGCCAGAGCGGCGTCGGATTCACGGTGAGATCGGACTCCCATGTCATGACCACCGCATCAAAGGATTTTCGTTTGAATACGTGTTCGATAAATAAATTCCATTGCAGACGTTCGATGTTCACCTTGACGCCGAGTTTTTGCAACTGCGCCTGCACCATAACGGCGACGGCCTGGTGCTGGCGGCTGTCGCTGTTTACTTTGATCGTGAATGCAAGCTTTTTATCGTTTTTTTCAAGAATCCCGTCGTCGTCGGAATCGAACCATCCCTCATCGGCTAAGATACTTTTCGCTTTTACAAGGTCATACTTGATATCCTTGAGAGTGCTGTCGAACGCCCATGCCATCGGCGTCAATGGGCCGATCGCCGGTTTTCCATAGCCATGAAGCAATGTGTTTATGATTTCATTTTTGTTGATTGCAGAGGTCAACGCTTTTCGCACCGGTTTGGTAAAAACAGGGTTTTTGCCATTCCAGCCGATGAATGTAAATTTATTGCTCTCGAACCGCGTTGTTTTGATCGCCTGGTCGTTCTCGATTTTACTCAATTGTTCATGGGACACCCTGGGAATAATGTCAATTTTATGAGTGAGGAGATTGGTCATCAAGACGGTCTCTTCCGGGATGATTGAGAAAATTATCCGATCAAGAGCCGGCTCTCCCAAGGCAAAATCCTTGTTTGCTGCAAAGTAGATGGCTTTGTTGGCCTCCCATTTTTGCAGTATAAAGGGGCCGTTGCCGACAGGACGCCTGTTAAAGGAGGATGTGAGCACTTGCTTCGGCGACAGGTTGCCGAGAATATGTTCGGGGAGAATCGGGAATTGCAGGTCCAGGAGGACATCCGGGTAGGCGTGAACGAGTTGAAATTGAATAGTGAAATCATCTATTTTCTCAACGCTTTTGATCAATTCAAACCGGCTTGCCGCTGGGTAGGCGACGTCCGGGTTCACCATAAGTTTATAGGTGAACAGCACGTCTTCCGCTGTTGTTTTCAAACCGTCGGCCCAATTGACATCCTGTCGCAAATAAAAGGTCAGCAACCGACGATTATCGGAAAATTCCCATCTTTTGGCAAGGCAGGGGATGAATTGCATGCGCTTGTCAAGTCGCGTCAATGTCATAAATAACATGTTTTTAATGATCTGCAGGGCGTCCGAGTCGGCGGCGGTCAGTTCGTTCAGAGAATCAATGTCGCCGCTCAGTCCAATGACGACGGTGTCGCGTATCGGCGCGACTGTTTTTTCGCACGACGGCCCAAATGCAGCAATGATGCTCAGCCATATAAAGATAACGGTTTTCGGTTTAGCGGTTTTATATTGTTCTTTCATAATTTTACTGTTTGTCTGCTTTATGTTACATATTTTAAATATTGGCATCGCCTGCCTTGAAAAGCAATGACTGATGCAGCCCGGCGGGAGAAAAAACTAGGTGACAGCTTCATCACCGACAACGGCGTTCGGATGCAGCGATGGCTCTATTTTCGGCATCGCATCCAAAAGCGCTTTTGTGTACGGATGTTGTGGGTTTTTGAACAGCTCCCGGGTTCGCGCGGATTCGACAATTTCGCCGGTGTTCATTACATAAACCCGATCGGCAATTTCAGACACCACGCCAAGATCGTGGGTAATGAGAAAAATGGACAACTGAAATTCTTTTTGCAGCTTTTTAAGCAATTCCAGTATCTGCTTTTGTATCGTCGTGTCCAATGCTGTTGTCGGTTCATCCGCGATAAGCAGCGTCGGTTGCGCGGCCAGCGCAATAGCAATGAGGATGCGCTGCCGAAGGCCGCCGCTTAATTCATGGGGATAGGCATTGTAAATTCGTTCAACATCATCCAGTTGAACTTTTTTCATCAACTTGAAAGATTTTCTTTTGGCCTCCTTTTTTGAAAGCTTGAAATGGCAGCGCAACACCTCGGATATTTGCTCGCCCACTTTTAATAAGGGGTTTAACGCCGATAAAGGGTCCTGAAGCACCAGGCCTATTTCACGCCCACGGACGGCGCGCATTTGCCGGTTTGAAAAATTTATCAGGTCTTTTCCTTTGTAGATAATCTTTCCTGCCATGATGCGCCCCGGCGGCGGCACAAGACCGAGAATGGATAATGCCGTTATCGATTTGCCGCTTCCCGACTCGCCGACCAGGGCGACGATTTAACCCTTGTCAACCGACAAGGTCAAACCGTCGACGGCTTTAATAATTTGTCCTTTCGAATGAAAATGGGTTTTCAAATTTTCTATTTTTAACAAGGTCATGAATATTGCTCTCGATGAGATTTCAAGCCGCCGCCGATCAGATTCAAACTCATTATTGACAAAACGATGGCCAGGCCGGGAAAGAACGACAACCACCACGCTTTTGCCAAAACCGGCCAGCCGTCGTTGAGGATGGAACCCCAGCTCGCCTGCGGCGGCTGCACGCCGAGGCCGATAAAGCTGAGCGAGGATTCGATGAGAATAATGTCCGCCATCCTCAATATCGCGAAAGCCGAGATCGTTGCAAAGGTGTTTGGCAGAATATGATGTCGCAATATTGTCCACGGTCCGAGCCCCGAGGCTTTGGCGCGAACCACAAAGGGACGGCTCTTTAGTGAAAGCGCTTCGGCGCGCACAAGCCGTGCAACATCCATCCAGCTTGTCAAAGCCAGAACGATGATCAGGTAAGAGACGCCGGCGCCGAACAGCGCCATGCAGGTGATCGCCAAAAACACAAGCGGAAACGACAATAAAATATCCACAAAACGCATGAGCAGGTGATCCCATACACCGCCCAGGTAGGCAGACAGGGCCCCGTACAAGCTGCCGATAATGAGCGACAGGGCGACGACGCAGAGGCTGATCGTCAACGACAACCGCCCGCCGGCGAGCACCCTGGAAAACACATCCCTGCCGAATTGATCGGTGCCGAACAGGTGTGCTTTGCATGGCCCCTGGTAGTGCACTTCCGCCGGAGACGATTGCAGGTTGGGATCGTACTGTGCATACCTGCCGCCCAGGAAAGAGGCCAGTAAAATGGCGCCAAATATGAAAACGCCTGTGCGCACGCTGCTGTTTTTTATCTGTGAAAACAAACGGCCAACTCGAGTTAAATTCGTGGATCAACGGTTTTGCACAACATGTCGGCGGTAAAGTTGCCGAAAATGACTAATAGGGCGGCAATAAAGTTGACGGCCATGATCACCGGGAGGTCTTTGGCGATTATCGCTTCATAAGCGACGCGACCCATCCCCGGCCAGGCAAAAATGACTTCGACGATCAATGCGCCGCCCAGGAGAAATGGAAAATACAATCCAAATAAAGTGATGACGGGAAGAAGAATGTTCTTTAAAGCGTGCTTGAAAAGAACGGCAAAAGGCGGCAACCCTTTTGCTCTCGCTGTCAAAATAAATTGTTCATGCAAA
>JAJRST010000525.1 GCA_024278645.1 bacterium
TCTTGTGCGCCGCACCGGGAGAGATACTAAAAATCCAAATAGACGGCGATATCAATCCGTTATCGGCAAAATTCATCATCGACAATGTGCATCGGGCGGAAGAGGAAAAGTACGAAGCCTTGCTCATCCAGATGGATACGCCTGGCGGCCTGTTGCAGGCGACGCAGGATATTGTCAAAACCATCCTCGAGTCCAAGATTCCGGTTATCATGTATATTGCACCGTCCAGCGCCGGCGCTGTATCCGCCGGCGTCTTCATTACCATGGCCTGCCATATTGCGGCCATGGATGACGGCACCAATATAGGCGCCGCCCATCCTGTCGGCATTGGCGGACGGCAGGATTCATCGCAGGTGATGAAAGAAAAAGTGGAAAACTATACCGTGGCATGGGCGCGAGGCATTGCGGAAAAGAGAGGACGCAACGCCGACTGGGCCGAAGACGCCGTTCGTAAAAGCGTATCCATAAATGAAAAAGAGGCCGTGGAGTTGAACGTCGTCGACCTAGTGGCGCCGACGCAGGACAGCCTGCTGGCGGCCATTGACGGCTGGGAAGTCGAGCTGACCGATGGCGCGAAAACAGTCCTCGCGACAAAGAACGCAATAATCGTAGAGCGCGAGATGAACTGGCGGCATCGCATTTTGTATCGAATCTCCAACCCAACGGTCGCTTACATTCTGCTCATGCTTGGCATTTACGGCTTGTTTTTTGAGCTTTCAAATCCCGGGTCGATTATCCCGGGCGTTATCGGCGGCATTTTTATCATTCTCGCTTTTATGGCGCTGCAAACGCTGCCCGTGCGCACCGCCGGAATTTTGCTTATCCTTTTTGCACTTGTGCTATTTATTTTAGAGATCAAAGTGACGAGCTATGGAGTTTTGACAATAGGAGGAATTGTGGCCATGTTCCTTGGATCGATTATGCTGTTTGAAGAGACGCCCGGTTTTCCCTTCCGCGTCGATTGGAGGATCGCGCTGACCGTGGCTCTTTTATCGGCTGGCTTTTTTGTCTTTGCCCTGGGCATGGCGCTGAAAGCGCGGCTGGCGCAGCCGACGACCGGCGCCGAGGGCATGGTTGGCAAAATTGCCGTTGCATCGACAAATATTTCGCCGGCGGGAACGGTCAAGTTGGGCGCGGAAATCTGGAAAGCTGTGAGCGATGAAAAAATAAAAAAGGGCGAAAGGGTGCGTATCGTCGCCGTGAATGGGTTGGAGCTAAAAGTCGAAAAAATAGATTCACAAAAAGCTTAAGGAGGCGAGCTATGGTGTCACCAATTTATGTTATTGTCGCTTTTGTCGTTATTTTATTGGCGAGTGCGATCAAGATTTTAAAAGAGTACGAACGCGGCGTCGTTTTCCGATTGGGACGCTCCATCGGCTACAAAGGGCCCGGCATTATCTTTCTCATTCCCCTTGTCGACCGCATGGTCAAAGTGAGCCTGCGCACCATTGCCATGGATGTGCCGCCGCAGGACATCATTACCAAGGATAACGTATCCGTAAAGGTGAACGCCGTTCTCTATTTCCAGGTGGTGTTCCCCGACAAGGCGATTATTGAAGTGGAAGAGTATTTGTTCGCCACATCGCAGTTGGCGCAGACGACGCTCAGGAGCGTGCTCGGACAAGCGGAGCTGGACGAGCTGCTTTCGGCTCGCGACAAGATCAATCACGAGTTGCAGCAGATCATCGACGAGCAGACCGACAAGTGGGGCATCAAAGTGTCCATGGTGGAAGTGAAGCATGTGGACCTGCCGCCGGAAATGCAGCGCGCCATGGCGCGACAGGCCGAGGCCGAGCGGGAACGCCGCGCCAAAATTATCCATGCCGACGGCGAATTTCAGGCGTCGCAAACGCTGGCCAATGCCGCGGAAATTCTCGCCAGACACCCGCAGGCGTTGCAGCTCCGCTACCTGCAAACGCTGAACGAGATTGCCACGGAAAACAGCTCCACGATCATTTTCCCATTCCCCATCGATATGCTGGAATCTTTTAAAGATGTCTTTAAAAAGGTGACAAGTTAGCCGGTGCGGCCAGGGCGGGTTGTTTTTTCGACCCGCCTTTGTTATATTGAGCCATGCGAAAATCAGTCGTCTACATCGGGCCATCGGGATGGAGCTACCCCGATTGGCGCGGCGTCGTTTATCCGGCCAAGCCGCCGCGCGGTTTCTCGGAACTTGCTTTCATGGCAAAGTACTTTAATGCCGTTGAAGTCAACTCGACTTTTTACCGGATCCCGGAAGCGACATCGGTACAACGTTGGCTCGATATGGCCAAGGGACGATCTGATTTTGTGTTTTGCGTCAAACTGTGGCGACAATTCACGCATTCCGAAAGCCCGTTGGACAATGCCGACGTTCGATCTTTTCGACGTATACTGGAGCTTTTGGCGGCGCAGGACAGACTGGGGGCCCTGCTTTTACAATTTCCCTGGCGATTTAAAAAATCAAAACAGACGCTCGACCGTGTGATCATGCTGGCGGATCATTTTAAGGAATTTTCATGCGCCGTGGAATTCCGTCATGCAAGCTGGCAGGATGAATCTGTATTTGAACAACTGGCGCGGCGCCACATCGCATTCGTCAACATCGATCAACCGGTCATCGGAGCATCCGTCACACCGTCGCATGTAACGACGTCGAACATCGGCTATATCCGTTTTCACGGCAGAAACTCGGCGGCCTGGTTTGCCGAGGACGCCGGCCGGGACGCCCGGTACAATTATCTCTACAATGACGTTGAAATACTCTCCTGGCTGTCGCATATAAATGCGATGACGGCGGAGACGGAAAAAACGTTTATATTTTTCAACAACCATTTTCGCGGCCAGGCGGTCGTCAATGCACTGCAATTGATGCACAAAATGACCGGGGAAAAGCCGCCGGCGCCGGCAACTCTTTTGCGCCGTTTCCCGGGCGCCGCTTCTTTTACAAAAGCCGACCTGAACGGACAAACGCTGGAATTATTTTGAATCCTATTCCGCCTGGCTGCATCTGATCTAAAACATGGAGTTTATACTTTGGAAAATTTACAAATTGTAGTACTTTTTGTCGCCTGGTTTTTGATGATGAAATATGTCCTTCCCAAAATGGGCATTAATACCTGAATGTCCGGCTCTTGCAACCTCCCGGGTGGAGATTCCGAAAATCCAAGTGAAAATAAGAACGACAACCTTGTCGATGACCATCGCGAGGATCAAGTCCAGCGATAACTAGCTTGCAAAAAAGCATTGTCATTGGGAAGCCTCCCCCCGCGGGCGATGATTGCTTTGTTCGCGCGTTCAGTTACACGAAAGAAGAAAAAAAGGAGAAAATATGCCGATCTACGAATACAGGTGCCGAAGCTGCGAGCACACCTTCGACGTTTTGCAACGGCTGGGTGAAGACGGGAAGAACCTGGTTTGTCCCCAATGCGGCGAAAGCGAACCGGAAAAGGTGTTTTCAGCGTTTGCTTCCGGCGGCGGAGAGACGATCGCCCCCTCCGGCGGATGCAGCAGCGGTTTTGGCTGAGGCTTTTAAAAGTATGCAGGATGCATACGAGCTTTTGCTTGATTTTAAACGGAACGATAATTATTTTAAAA
>JAJRST010000526.1 GCA_024278645.1 bacterium
CGACATCGGCATTATCTGCTACAGCCCGATGTACAAGGGCCTGTTCACCGGCGCCATTTCGCGCGAGCGCATTGCCGGCCTGCCGGATACGGACCACCGCAAAAAGGATCCGCATTTTCAGGAGCCGGAGTTGAGCGCCAATTTACAGCTCGTCGACGGCCTGAAAAAAATCGCCGCCGCCCGGGGCGTCTCCGTTGCGCAGCTCACCATCGCCTGGACGCTGCGCCATCCGCAGGTGACCGCGGCCATCGTCGGCGGCCGCCGCCCGCGGCAAGTGGATGAAACCGCGGCGGCCGGGGATATCCTCCTGGACGAAAGCGAAATCGAGCAGATCAACGAGCTTATTGCGGCGCGAGATGCGGCTGTTTCAGGCGGGTGAGCGACAAAACGACATTTTGAAAGGAGATCGGAATGAAGCGTTGGTTAAAGATTGTTTTGGCGGCGGTTGCCGTTATTTTTGTCTCGTCGGCTATTCTCGTCGGCTGGTATCTCGGCAAGGCCATGCCCATTGGAACCGGATTTGCGGCCAAGTATCTTTGCTCCGGTACGTTCATCTCGCTGCGGGACCCGGCAATCGTCTTTGAACAGGATGTGCGGCCGGTCAATCCGCTGGCCAATGTCATTCGCTGGCGTGTGGACCGGGAAGAGCAGTCCGTCACCGCCTCGGCTTTTGGGATATTCAAATCCAAGGCCATCTATCGCCAAGGGTGCGGCGCCACCCTGGTCGTCGGCGCCACAATGGAAGAGCTTCGCCGGCAGGAGTTTTATAAACAAAAAGCCGACCTTGTTTTGTCGCCGGGCGCCGGGGATGCCCCCTGGCCCGCCGACGGCGAGCCGACGCCGTCGGCATTCCCGGGCGTGAACGCCGAAAAACTGAACCTGATTCTCGATGACGCTTTTTCCGAGCCCGACCCACAGCGCCCCCGGTACACCCGCGCCGTGCTCATCGTCTACAAGGACCGGCTCATCGCCGAACGTTATGCGCCCGGATTTCACAAGGGCATGCCGCTGTTGGGATGGTCGATGAGCAAGAGCGTCACCAACGCCCTGGTAGGCGTTTTGGTGGAGAAGGGCCTGCTGGACATCCACGACCCGGCGCCGGTTCCTGAATGGCAAAGCCCCGACGATCCACGTCATGAAATTACGCTGGATCAGCTCTTGCGCATGAGCAGCGGCCTGGAGTTCGAGGAGGTCTACGAGCCGCTCTACGACGCCACGGATATGCTCTACGGCAGCTATGATTTTGCCGCATTCGCCGCCTCCAAACCGTTGGCGGCGGCGCCGGATAGTGTGTGGAACTATTCCAGCGGCACGGCGAATATCATCGCCCGCATCGTACGCCAAAAGGCCGAAACGCAGCAGGAAAATTACTATGCCTTTTTGCGGCAAGAGTTTTTTGACAAGATAGGCATGGGCAGCGCCATTCTGGAACCGGACCCGTCGGGGACTTTTGTGGGTTCGTCGTACACTTTTGCCACGCCGCGAGACTGGGCGCGCTTTGGCCTTTTGTACCTGAATGACGGTCTGTGGAACGGCGAACGAATTCTGCCGGAAGGCTGGGTCGCCTACAGCGCCACGCCGACGCCAAAGGCGCCAAAAGGAGAGTACGGCGCTCTTTTCTGGCTCAACGCCGGCGCGCCCGACGATCCCGCCAACCGCTTGTGGCCGGACGCCCCGCGCGACGCCTTTGCCGCCCGCGGCTTTCAGGGACAGCAGGTCATTATAATTCCTTCCCGCGAGTTGGTGCTCGTCCGCTTTGGCGCCACAGCACACGAAAGAGACTGGGACACGAACGAATTTATCAGCCGTGTTATTGGGGCGTTGCCGGAGTCGTAGTTGGCGCCGGACGATTGTCTTGGGACTCGACTTCTATCCCTTTTGTAAAATATTGGTTCCAGTGTGCCTGGAGGATCAACTTTGGCCGGCTACGTTGGAACATGCGATTCATACGGTAGTCGAGCACAAGACGACATGTCTATTTTTGACGCCAAGTATAAGGATGACGGAACCGGCTGTCGCGCTTATGATCCTAAAATAATACTCAAGCCCGTGCTTTTAGGCTGGGCTCGCAGCCTATTGACAGCCCGGAAAGTGGAGACGCCCTCATAAGGTCAGCGATTTTGCAATCATCCACACCGCCACAACAAGCAGCACAAACGCCAATAGTTGCTTCACTTTTCGTTCCGGCAATTGAATGGAGCCGCGGGATCCGAGCTGTCCGCCGACGAGCACAACCAGGCCCACGCCCAGGCAAAGCGGCCAGTTGATTTCGCCGCCAAGCAGGTGACCGCCAAACCCCAAAACACCGGTGAGGCCGACCATGAGCGAGGAAGTGGCGACGGCCACTTTGACGGGCACGGCAAACCACAACACCATCATCGGGATTTTCAACAGGCCGCCGGCGACGCCCAGGGCGCCGGAAAGATAACCGATGGCAAAGGTGAGTGGAATAACCGCCGGAATGAAAAGAGAGTAGGAAAAGCCGCTGAAATCCCGGCGCCACCAGCCAAAGCCTTTGCGTTCGACGGGCCGCGACCGGTTTTGCCCCTGCATGTTAAAAATAAAAACAGAGGCCAAAACAAGGAAAAAACCAAAGGCAATTTGAAGATAATGCGGTGCAAAATTCCCTCCCGTATAACCGCCGACAAAGGCGCCCAAATCGGTAAAAGCCTCCATGACAACGGCCAGCCGCCAGTCCACTAACCGCGCCCGGCGGAATTGCGAAAAAGCGGACAGGCCGGTGACGGCGATGAGAAACAGGCTGGTTGAAGCGGCCTGCGGAAAAGTATAGCCCAGGGCCAGCAACAGCGGCACGTAAAAAGCGCCGCCGCCAAGACCGACGCTGCTGAGCAGAACACTGGCAAGAAAAAACACCGCTAAATCCAACGCCCAGTTGCCGATCATTCTTCGCACTCCATTAAAAAGATACGGTCACAGAATATAACACATTCAAAGACGCGGCCAAAACAGTATTTCATATAAAAAAAGCCCGGACAAGGGTTGTCAGATTTTAGCTTGTTTCGTATGCACAGGCATAACGCCAAACCTGACGACAATTATCCGGGCGGTAAAAAGCTTTTAAATTTAAACTAGTACCTTCTCGTCGTCTCCTTTTCCATCAACCGACGATACCACTTTGGAAAGCGTTCCCTGGCTTCTTCTTCCGGGATCTTGCCGGTAAATCCGGCGAGATTGATCGGATAGTCATCCGGGTGAAAAATGGCGAAAAACATGTGATAAAACAGAATGGCCAACGCCGCCAGCCAAGCCTCATAATAATGCACGGCCTCCGACGCCTTTATGATCCAACTGGGGAAATATTTTGTGGCGACCGTCGGGAACCACAGCACCAATCCGGTGAACACCATGATGAGATTGCCCCATACCAGGGCCCAGAACTCGGCTTTCTCGACATAGCTGTAGCGATCAAAATCGGGATATTTTTTGGTCAGGCCGAGATGATATTCCATGTGCTGAAAAAATTGACGCATGTCAGTGATGGACGGCGCCAGGCTTTTGAGTTCGCCTCGCCACTTTTTCACAAAAAGCAAAAACAGCCATTGGTATACGGCGGCGGCGATAAGCAGAACCGCGGCAACGCGATGGATAAGACTGCGAACATGCTCTGTAAGACCAAGCTTGCCGAGGAGCTGCACCCAACCGGCGTCGGGAAACTTGAGGGCAAAGCCGGTAATCACCAGGGTGATAAAAGCAATCATTGTCGCCACATGTTGCGCAATCCAATGTTTATCGAAACGCTGAATGACAGGCGCTGTTTTGAGGGCCTGTATTTTCTTTCGCACATAACCGATCCAAATAACAAAATTGTGCATAATCATGCCGCCGATGACCACAATGATGAGAATGATATAAACCTGACGGATGACCTTGGCGATTTGATCCTCCAGTGAATACGGCGACACATGAACATAGCTTTGGCTAAATTCCTCGGTGGCGTTTAGATGGCAAGAGCCGCATGTCTTACTCAAATTCGAAGGATAGATAGTCGAATTGGGATCATCTTGCCCCAGAATGTTATGGATGCCGTGGCAGCTCGTACAATTCGCGACAACTTTTGATCCGCCCGCCGAAGCCAGCCCGTGATAGCTGTTTTTATAAGACTCGGTGGGATCCGGCAGCAGACCGTACTTTTCATTCAACTTTGCCGACCCGTGACAGGGCATACACGTTTGGTTGGCGATGTGAATGGGGTTCGTCGGCGCCGCTTCATCCGAAGGAGAAAGAATCTGGTGCTCGCCATGACAGGTTATACATGTCGGCGCATCAAATTCTCCATTGGCCAAGGCACGGCCATGACTGCTGTTGTCATATTCTTTTACAATATCGTCATGACATTTGCCGCATGTTGCTGAAATATTCAATTGATAAATTTTAGAGCGCGGATCTGAGCGCGGCAATAAAAGATGGCTGCCATGGCAGTCGTTGCAGCTCGCCGCGGCATCGTTGCCCTCGACCAGAGAGAGGCCATGAACTCCACGTTCATATCTTTCCACCGGCAGAGCGACTTCTATATCATGCGTACAAGCAGGGCCTCCTTTTTGATGGCAGCTCCCACATGTGGCGGGTAAATTTATAGTGCTGGTTTTTGAGGTCACGTCCGTGGAGCTTTTGATGTCATGTTTTCCATGACACGAAGCGCACGAAGGCGCACAACTGTCGCCGGCGGCAAATCTTTTTCCATGCACTCCTTTTAGATAGTCGACCAAATAATCCTCGTGGCAGGCGCCGCAATCGACGACAGCGAGGGTGTCGGGATGCGGATCGCCGACAGCATCGACATGACAATCCGTGCAGGAAAAATCGCTATGAGCGGATTGTGCAAAAACGGAATCGGAAACAAACAGGGATTCTTCGGCGCCGGAATCCGTCACTCGAACAAAATCCTGTTCCCCGTGACAATCGTAACATCCGTTTTGCGCCGATAGCAAACCGGTAAACAAGAAAAAAGCAAGTAAAAGTCTGTGCATCATCGTTTTCCTCCCGCTGCTTCTAAATAAACTCGACCGTCAACTGGCGCCACAAAAACTGAACACACGCTCTTCTTATTAATTACACTGTTAATTTAATAATAAAACACATCGAAGGCACTATTTTGTTACAATTTTCACATTTTTTATCTACTTTTTTCACTATAGGTTTTCTAATATAGCCTGGAAAATTCATTCGCCTCAAAGTCGCCAAGTCTCGAAGGCACTCAAAAACAATAGAATTAAGACAATAGCATCATACACAAAACAAATGTTTCTAAAACTTTCCACCAACGCCTTCCTGTGCGTAAGACATTGTTTCTTTAGAGTCTTGGAGCCTTCGAAGCTTGGTTTCATGAATAATGCAGGATAGTTTTAAAACAGAAAGCTAAAGATGGCGGTTTGAAGATGGGGTCCACTTTGGAAAATGACAATTTTAGTGATGCAGCTTTAGCAAAAGTGGGGCGCCAACTTTCCCCCTATCGCTAAGCGAGGCGTTTCTTTCGTTGGGTTTTTTTTATTTGAAATTGAAACCACAGGCGCCTATATTAGCTCGATGAAGGAACGGCAAAGGAAAAGAACAATTCAAAAGCAAGGGGATTGACATGCACATCCTGCTCACCCTCGGCGTCATCATGGCGCTTGGGCTGGCGGCCGGTCGGCTGTTCGAGCGATTCGGCATCCCCCAGGTCGTCGGTTATATTGTCATGGGCGTTTTGCTTGGCGATTCGGTGACGCATTTTTTGCCCGTTAAAATGCTGGACAACCTGTCCGATCTCACATCCATAGCGCTGGCGTTCATTGGCTTTATGGTCGGCGGCGAACTCAAATACACCCTGTTCAAAAAGTACGGCAAGCAATTTTTCAGCATCCTGCTCTCCGAGGGGTTGCTGGCCATGCTCTTGGTGAGCACGCTGACCATTTTACTGACAAAGAACATCGCCCTGGGCATCCTGCTGGGCGCCCTCAGTTCGGCCACGGCGCCGGCGGCCACGGTTGATGTGCTATGGGAATACCATTCCAAAGGCCCTTTAACCTCAACCATTTTGGCCATTGTGGCGCTGGACGATGGCCTGGCCCTCATCCTCTATGGCTTTGCATTTGCCTTTGCCAATGTGATTGTGGCCGGCGGCGAGCTGAGCCTGAAAATTATGCTTCTGCAGCCGCTGGCCGAAATTTTCGGTTCATTGTTCCTGGGCGCGGCGATCGCCTTTTTCATGGATCGCGTCTTCCGCCTGGTGAAAACCAGAGATGACAGGCTGGTGATAAACGTCGCCGCTATTTTCCTGGCCAGCGGCATAGCCCTCCATTTTGATTTGTCGCTCATTTTGACCAATATGGCCGTCGGCCTGACGCTCACCAACCTTCACCCGGATCGCAATGAATCCAATTTTGAAATCGTAAAGGCATTCGTGCCGCCCATCTATATTATTTTCTTTTTGTTTGTCGGGGCGAGGCTGCAACTGGGACTGCTGCCGTCCATGGGCGTATTGGGCGTTCTATATGTTCTTGGCCGAACAGCGGGAAAATGGGCCGGCGCTTTTTTCGGCGCCAGCGTGTCCGGCGCGCCGACCGCGGTGCGCAAATATCTTGGCTTTGCCCTGTTTTCCCAGGCGGGAGTGGCCATTGGCCTGGCCCTTGATATTTATCAGCACTTTGGCCAGTATGGCGACGCCGGAGCGCAGTTAGGCGGTACGATCATTAACGTCATTGCCGCGACAACGCTTGTCGTTCAAATCATTGGCCCGCCGTCGGTGAAATTCGCCATTTCCAGGGCGGGTGAAATTCCAAAGCTCGATTCAACGACAAAAATGGGAGAATTGCAATGAAGGCGCAATATGTCAAAGACCTTCGCCCCTACAACAGGGCGGCTATTGTGTCGAAAGACATGCCCATACGGGCGATGGTGAAAATCGTCGTCGAACATCCGGAAGTGCATTATCTCTGCGTCGTCGACGAATCTGAAAAGTTGCTCGGTTTGATCAGTCGCAAAAAGTTGTTTCAGGCCATCTTTTCGCATCACGTCCCCGCCAGCTCGATGGTGAGCAAACTTTACGCGCTGTTGACCTCGGAGCAGGCGTCGGACATCCTGGTCACGCACGTCATCACCTGCACAGAGACGGATACGCTGAACGACCTCATCAACACGATGATCAAGCGACGCCTGGACGCCATCCCCGTAGTGAATAAAGAGGAGAAGCTTGAAGGCATAATCTCTATTGAGCGAATTTTTTCAAAGTGGCTGGAAGAAGAAAAGGAATAACATCATTGCCGTCGTCCATCGACGTCAGGCGCCGGCGCGGTCTCGACTTGCTTTTTGCCAAGCCACAGCGACATGTTTACCAGGCTAATGAGCACCGGAACTTCCACGAGCGGACCGATAACCGCGGCAAAGGCGGCGCCGGAATTGATGCCGAACACAGCCACGGAAACGGCGATCGCCAATTCGAAATTATTTGAAGCAGCGGTAAACGACAACGCTGCTGTCTTTGGATAGTCGGCGCCGGTTTTACGGGACATAAAAAAGGAGACAAAAAACATCACCACAAAATAGATTACCAGGGGCGCGGCGATACGCAGAACATCCAATGGGATTCTGACAATGGGAATGTTGGTTGTCCCAACCTGGAAGTGGTTCCAAAACAAGGGCAGTTTCGGGAGTAAATAGCCGCCGAAAACGCCGAAGAGCATGGCGATAAAAATCCACAACGTAAGATAACGGTCTAAAACTGACAGGCGTTTCGTGATGCCGCTCATAACGTTCCTTTTGTTGAATTCAAGGCCCAAACTCCCGGGGAGTCCCGGGCAACGACGCTCTATATTGCATCCCGTATCCAGCGCAACAGTGTGTGTTTTGTCGGAATCTTGCCGCTGGACTTGACCACGCCGTTTATAATAAGACCGGGGGTGATGAAAATGCCGAGGTCGGCGAATGTGTTCAAATCGGTCACCTTTTCAATATCGGCGTCGAGGTCATTTTCAGCAATGACCTCCCGACACAGCGCGGCCAGGCGATCGCAATTGGCGCAGCCGGAACCGACGATTTTTATTTTGATCATTTCAAACCTCCAAAAGGATGGACACGAAGAGCCACGGAGATTTTTTAATTTTTCTTTGTGAACCTCTGTGTCATCTCTGCGGTTATCCGTGTCATTTTTTTATCTTTTCATCATAAAACTTTTTAAAATCTTTCCGGATCTCATCACGGATTTGTCGAAAGAGCGAGAGCACTTTTTCTTCGCTTCCCGTCGCCTCCGCCGGGTCCTCGAACCCTATATGCAATAGCTCCTTCACATCGCCGAAAAACGTCGGGCAGGTTTCCTTGGCGTTATC
>JAJRST010000527.1 GCA_024278645.1 bacterium
CCCGGCAGGGCGCCGATGTAGGTGCGCCGATGGCCGCGAATTTCCGCCTCGTCATGCACGCCGCCCAGGGAGATGCGCACAAACTTGCGCCCCATGGAACGGGCGATGGAGCGGCCCAGGGAGGTTTTGCCGACGCCCGGAGGGCCGACAAAGCAGAGGATGGGGCCCTTGGTGTCGCTTTTCAACTTGCGCACCGCCAGGTATTCGATGATGCGCTCCTTTACCTTTTCGAGATCGTAATGATCCTCGTCCAGCACCTGTTGCGCCTGCTCGATGTCCAGGTTGTCCTCGGTGGAAACGGACCAGGGCAGGATGATCATCCAGTCGAGGTAGGTTCGCGCCACCGTGTATTCGGCCGCGCCCGGCTGCATTTTCGACAGGCGATCGAGTTCGCGCAGCGCCTCATCCTCGGCCTGTTTGGGCATTTTGGCTTTTTGAATTTTTTCGCGCAGCTCGTCAATCTCCGCGGACCGCTCGTCGCCTATGCCCAGTTCCTTTTGAATGGCGCGAAGCTGTTCGCGCAAAAAATATTCCCGCTGGTTTTTGCCCAGCTCCGATTGCACCTGATCCTGAATCTTTGACCCCATTTCCAGGACTTCAAGCTCGCGACTGAGAAAAACGGTGAGCCGCTCCAGCCGTTTTTTTATGTCAATGGCTTCGATGAGGCTCTGCTTCTCTTCGACCGTCAAGTTCAGATTCGAACCGACCAGGTCGGCAAGCTTGCCGGGGTGGTTGGTGTTGACGACGACGACCTGAAGTTCATCGGGCAGTTGCGGCACCAGGGAGACGACCTTTTGAAACTGAATGGCGATGTTTCTTTTCAGCGCCTCGATTTCCGTGCTTTCCTGGTACTCTTCACTCAACGTGCGGACCTTGTATATAAAATAGGGCTCCGCCGACGCTTGTTTGAGCAGCTTGATGCGGGTGATGCCCTGCACCAGCACGCGCAGCGAGCCGTCGGGAAATTTCAGCATTCGCAGAATAATGGCGGCGATGCCGTAATGATAGATGTCCTCATCCGTCGGGTCTTCATCCTCCGCATGTTTTTGCGCCACCAGACCCAGGATGCGCGTGCCGCCGATAACGTCATGGATCAACTGTACGGATTTTTCCCGCGCCACAACCAGCGGCGTCACAATATTCGGAAACGCCACCGTATCGCGCAAAGGCAGAATCGGCAATTCGGACGGAATTTTTGCGTGCGTGGCATCTTCCTCTATATCTAATTGAAAGTTTGACTCTTCCATGTAATGGCTCCTAGTTATTGTCCCTCAGATTTTCTCATGCACAGCAATGGGGATTTCAATGGATTGGTCTTGCTTGGATATTTTTATTTCAAGCATGCCGTTATGAAACGAGGCGACTATTTCATTATGAGCGATGCTTTCGGGCAAGGCGATGGCTTTGTTAAATTCGCCGCAATGAACTTCAACCTGATGATAAAGAACATGTTCATCGGACTGGTAGCCGCGCCGTATCCCTGAAATGTGCAATTTATTATCTTTTACCTTTACGGAAATATCTTCCCTGGACACGCCGGCCAGCTCCACGCGAATAATCACTTCATCCTCCGATTCGTAAATGTCCGTATTCGGCTCCCAGCTTCCGGCTTGCAGATGATCGATATCCGTGTAGAAATAGTTTGTCAACGGCAAGCTTTGACGAGAACCCATGTCGGACAGTTCTCGAAGTACTCGTATGATGTGCACAGGCATAACATCATCTCCTTCAAAATTATCATCCATAAAGAAAAAGAGAAAAGCTTATATAAAAAACGATTTTCAAACCCGGTTTATTCAATGTTTGTCCGTCTGGTAAATTTATATGTATTGCATCTTTTTATTTCATCTTTTTGATTTTATTCAACGCCTCATCCGTGCCCAGGATCATGAGGATGCTGGTGTCCTTGATCATGTGATCCGCCGTCGGAATCATGACCACCTCCTCGGGCACCACTTCCTTGACGACGAGAACCAAAACGCCATATTTCCGGCGCAAATCGAGATCGCCCAGGGTATGGCCGACGAACTCTTGCGGCGGCGCCACCTCGATGATGCTGATGCCCTCGGCGATATTGATCGTATCTAATATATAGTCGCTCTCCAGGGTTTGCGCAAGGCGGACGGCCTGGTCGCGTTCCGGGAACACCACCTGGGTGGCGCCAATGATATCGAGTATCTTGCCGTGGTCTTCCGTCAACGCCTTGGCGATGATGGTTTTGACCTTGAGTTCGCGCAGGTATAGGGTCACCAAAATGCTGGCGTCCATTTCATCTCCCAGGCTGACGACGACGCCGTCCAGGTCCTGCAGACCGAGGCTGCTCAGCGTGTTTTTGTCCGTGGCGTCGGCAATGATCGCTTTATCCACAAACGACTTGACCCGTTCGATGCGTTCTTCGTTTTTATCGATGGCCATGATTTGATGGCCGTTTTGCGACAAATGTTGCGCCAAAAAGTGGCCGAAACTGCTTAATCCGATAATGGCGAAAGATTTCATAACAAAGCCCTCAAATTTTAACCGACCCAAACGTTGTCTTGGGCATATCGAAGATTTTTCGTGTGCACGCCGGCGAGAGCGATGGTCAACGTCACCGGACCGATTCTGCCGACATACATCAAAATAATAAGAAGGGACTTGGCCGCTGATGAAAGCAACGGCGTGATCCCCGTACTCAGCCCCACGGTGCCAATGGCGGAAAACGCCTCGAAAACCAGGTCGATAAAAAGAGTTCTTTGATGAATTTGCGTCTGCTCCGGACTCTCGACTATGAGCAGCAACATGGTGAGCACGCCCAGCACCACAATGGCGGCAAAGGTGATGCCGATGGCTTTAGAAATTGTCGACTCGGGGATGCCGCGTTTGTAAATTTGTACTTGCTCCTGGTTGCGCATACGCGCTTTAATCATGGAGAGAACGATGGCAAAAGTGGTGGTTTTAATGCCGCCGCCGGTGGAGCCGGGAGAGGCACCGATAAACATGAACAACAGCAACAAAAACAGCGACCCGTTGGTCAAGGAGGCCACATCCAGCGTGTTGAATCCCGCCGTTCGCGCCGTGACGGACTGAAACAGGGAGGCAAGTATCTTGCCCTGCAAGTACAGCGGCTGCATGGCCTGGTTCCACTCGACAATGAGGAACACCAAAAAGCCGAACAGGATGAGAGAAAAGGTGATGCTCATCACAATTCGCGTGTGCAGCCTTGTGGAGTGGACGTTTCGCCTGTGCCTGACGATGTTTTTCAAATCATAAAGAACCCAAAAGCCCAGACCGCCTAAAATGATCAACACCATGATCGTCAGGTTGATGACGACGTCGTTGCGATAATCGACAATACTGTTGGAAAAGAGCGAAAAGCCGGCGTTGCAAAAAGCAGAAACCGAATGAAAAATGCCAAGGTAGATGGCGCGCCCAAGGGCAAAGTCCTGTGCAAACCGCACGGATAAAACAGCGGCGCCAATGGCTTCCATGACAAAAGTGCCGAGAACGATCGCCCATAAAAGTTGCCCCAGGTGCTGACGGCCGCCGCCGGCAAAGCTGTATTCCAACATTCCCTGGTCCCAGATGCTCAGCTTGCGGGCGATGATATAGACCAGAAACGACGAAAAGGTCATGATGCCCAGACCGCCGATCTGGATGAGCAGCAAAATGACAATCTGCCCAAAGGGGCTCCAATAGCTGCCGGTGTCGACGACGACGAGCCCGGTGACGCAGGTCGCCGAGGTCGCCGTGAACAGGGCGTCAATAAAAGAGATGCCGGCGCCGTTGGTGCTGACCGGCAAAAGCAGCAGCATCGTGCCGGCCAGGATGAGCAAAAAGAAGCTGAGCACCAGGATTAGCTCGGGCGTTAATATTTTAAATATGTTTATTCTGAATTTCATGTCGAGCAACAATTCCAGGAATAATGTGAACTTACAGTCATTGCAAACGGGCCGCCTTGTCCCGACGAAATGAGCATCTTTTCAGAAAAAACAAGTTAACAAGTATTATAACAAAATCAAAAATATAAGTCAATAGAAATGAAATTTATAAAGATAAACCGATTTTCCTGTACATCGGCTGGTCCACTTGCCCCTGGCGCCACGTGACGCAGCATGAATCCTTTGCAGACGAAGAGGCGGCTCGCCTGATGAACGAGGCCTTTGTCAAAGTGGGGCGCGAGGAGCGGACGGATATCGACGCGGTCTACATAACCCTATGCCAGATGACGACCGGCGGCGGCTGACCATTGACAATTATGATGACGCCCTCAACGGCAAAGCAACGGCCTATGTCTGCCGGAAATTCGCCTGCCAACTGTCGACGACGAGGGTGGAGGAGATTGTGGAAATAGTGGACGGGGGTGAGGGAAAGGGAGAGTGAATGGGGGATCAAAATTAAAATCGGGTAAACAGAACTCTCCAACTTTTAATTTTCATTCCCTTCATCAACAAGAATGCCAATGATATCATCTATGACCTTTCTTAGATCTACAGGTTCACTCGCTACGACTTTTTCAGGATAATGCTTATGATCTCGAAAAGTCGAAATTTCATGATGGTGAGGGGCGTTGTCATAACGAAATATCAAATTCTCTTTCGCGCTCATATAATGATACCGATACCTGAACCGGTCGGGAGTTATGGATTCGGTGAATTCAAGAATTGAACCCTCGTGGAAGACAATTCTGCCCTCGGCAAATAAAATTCCTAAAGATAAATCAAGATCATAATCTATGGTAATATCCGTGCTATACCAGTCTGCGATCTTGCAAGCTGTCAGAATATCCTGAAGTCGCAAATCAAGATTCATATTTAATGCTCTCAAGGTCTGACAGCTTCTTTTCTAATAAATGAACGACATTGGCATAATGATCCCACTTGAGCCATTCTTTTTTATCGCCCAGTTC
>JAJRST010000528.1 GCA_024278645.1 bacterium
AAAAAGTTTTACAAAGAATTTTTGCGTTCGGACGACGATTTCATCATCGAGGTGCATTTTCGCGATCGCATGCACCCGTTCACGGTTTTTTCGTTCCGCGATGAACTGCTGCCCGGCGTCACCCGCGATCACGTCACCGCGGTCAGCAAGGAGATGGGCAGCGCCGATCAGCGCGGCCATTGGCCGGCGTCGCGATACCAGATCGACGGCTATAATACCGTCGGCCTCGATGTGCCCAATCACGGCAATATCGGCAACATCCAGGCGGAGGTCGACCCGAAAAAGCAACCGCGGACCTGGACTTTTCTAATCGGCGTGAAAGAAAAGGGCAGCGACATTGACCGGAAACACGCGCAGTCGTGGCTCTATCCGGCGCGGGTCGTTGTGAAAAATGGTCCGTTTCAATATCGCGGCTTTGACGAATCGCAGCGAAGCTATGCGCTGCATTCGGGCGAGTTTGCCGAAACATGCCGCCTGCAATTTGACGCCCAAAACGGCGTTTTTCATCCCGTTTTCAGCATCGCCAATCCCGGCGCTGAATTGCTCGGCGTAAAAATCGGCAAAAAGTCGCTGGCGCCCGACGAGTTTTTCACCGGCGCCGGTAAGGACGGCGAGATTGTGCTTCTTGTCAATAGAGAGTTGAAAGGCAAAAAAACGATCACTTTTCTCTTCCAAAAGCAGTCGCCGCCCAGGTCCCAGGAATAATTCTCGTGGCAAGATAAAAAAGTATTTACGACACCCGGTGTCCTTCGGACAACCGGGGTCGTGCACTTTTTCGACAAGTCAGCCCCCTGCATCGGGTGATCTCAATTTGCTATTAACTTATAACTTACAACTGAGGAAAGAGCCATGAACATTCGTTTTGACGGCAAGGTTGTGCTCGTTACCGGGGCCAGCAGCGGCATTGGCGCGGCGACTGCGGCGGAATTTGCCAAAAGCGGCGCAAAAGTGGTGGTCAACTATCATAACACGCGCGACGGCGCTGAACAGGTGATCGGGGAAATCAAAAACCTGGGCGGCCAGGCCGTGGCCGTGCAGGCGGACGTAACCCAAAAAGCGCAGGTGGAAAATCTTGTCAAGGCGACGGTCGACGCCTTTGGCACGATCGACATCCTGGTCAACAACGCCGGTACGCTGGTTGAGCGCAAGGTGCTGGAAGAGACCAGCGAGGAACTGTGGCATAAAGTGATCGACGTTAATTTCACAAGCTGTTTTCTCTGTTCGCAGGCGGTGATTCCGATCATGAAGGCCAAAGGCTATGGCCGCATTATCAATATGACCTCCATTGCGGCGAGAAACGGCGGCGGCCGCGGCGCCGGACATTACAGCGCCGCCAAGGCGGGCGTGCTCACCCTGACCAAGAGTCTCGCCAAGGAGCTTGCCGGCACCGGCATTCAGGTGAACGCCATTTCGCCGGGCGTCATTGCCACGCGCTATCACGACATCTATACCAGCGATGAGGTGCGCGCCAATTTCAAAAAGATGATTCCGCTGGCCCGCGAGGGCAAGCCGGAAGAGGTGGCCTACTGCGCCCTGTTCCTGGCGTCGGAGTTTGCCGATTATATTCTCGGCGAAACCGTCGAGATCAACGGCGGCATGTTGATGGACTGATATGAAAAATCGTCTGATAAAAATAGCGGCGGCGGTTCTGCTGTTCATGACCGCCCTGTCGTTCCGGTGCAGCCGGCATGACTCGACGACCGTGCTCAAACTGGCGCACGTGCTGCCGACGACGCACCCCGTGCACCGGGCTATGATCGTCCTGGCGGATACGCTGGCGCGGATGTCGGACGGTCGTATGCGCATCGATATCTATCCCGGCGGCGTACTCGGCAATGAGCGCGAGTGCCTGGAGTCGCTGCAGATCGGCTCGCTGGATATGACCAAAGTGTCCTCCGCGGTGCTGGAAAACTTTATGCCGGCAGTGTCGGTGCTCAGCCTGCCCTATTTGTTCCGGGACAAGGCGCATCGCTGGCGCGTTTTTGACGGCGACATCGGCAGGCGGATGCTGCTGAGCGGCGAAAACGTGTGGCTGCACGGCCTGTGCTTTTACGAGTCCGGCGAGCGCAACTTTTACCTGGCGAAAAAGCGCGTCGAAACGCCCGAGGATTTGCACGGTTTGAAGATTCGCGTCATGCGCAGCAATTTGTCTATCCGAACGGTGGAGGCGCTCGGCGCCAAGTCGGCGCCCATCGCCTTTGACGAGCTGTTCACCGCCATCGCCGCCGGCGTGGTGGACGGCGCCGAAAACAACATCCCGACGATCCACCAGTCGCGCCATTTTGAGGTCAGCAAATACATTTGCATGGACGGCCACTCGGCGCCTTCGGACGTGCTGCTCATCAGCACACATGCGTGGCGACGATTGACGGCGCGGGAACAACGCTGGCTCGAAACGGCGGTGCGGGCTTCTGTGAAGAAGCAAAAGACGCTGTGGCAGGAAGCGACGCAGGAGGCGTTTCGCGACTTTGCCGCCGCCGGCGTGGAGGTCGTCTGGCCGGACAAGACGCCGTTCATCGAGGCCGTCACGCCTTTGTACGAGGAGATCAAAACATCGCAGCCCGAGTTGTACGAGCTGGCGATGAAAATCAAAAATCTGAAATAATGGACGCGGGTGAAACGGATAAGATGGATTTTCACGGATTAGGCGTGTCCAATAACGAAAAAGCCAATGACAAAGTTTATTAATGCAATCGACAAAATTCTCATCCGGTTTTTGATGCTGCTGATGACGGCCATGGTG
>JAJRST010000529.1 GCA_024278645.1 bacterium
CAGTACGCCGAGGCCGATGGGGCCGGCGCCGAGGACGGCCGCCGAGTGCACGCTGCGGCGATCAAGATAGTTGAGCGTATAGATGGCGATGGACAGCGGCTCGGCGAGGGCGGCTTGGGCAAAAGTCATGCTGTCGGGTATTTTGATGCAATTTTTCTCCGGCATGACCACAAATTCACAAGCGGCGCCCGGCGCCTGCCCGGGCGCGCCGGTGAACAAAAGATTGCGGCAGGTGTTTTCCCTGCCGGTCCGGCACTGGTCGCATTCGCCGCAGGAGATCGCCGGTTCCACGGCGACGCGATCGCCGGGACGCAGGGCCGCCGCTGTTCCTGTTTGCACCACGGTGGCGGAAAACTCGTGCCCCGGCGTGATCGGGTAGTCTATGATTTGGTCGCCGACGCAGCCGTGGGCGTAATAATGTACGTCGGAGCCGCAAATGCCGACGGCGGCGATGCGCAGCAGAACGTCATGGTCGCCTGTCAAATGCGGCATGGGGATGTCGCGAATGGCGATGCTGCGAATGCCGATGAGTTGCGCTGATTTCAAATGGGCCTCTTGAATTGCACAATAATTTGGGGCGAAATGATCAAGGGCAAAACGATTAAACGGCGGAATGGGCTGCCTTTGGAATAGCAGCAATTCAGCCTCACGCTAGGAATAAAGGCGAAACCATTTGGGGCGATATGATTGTAAATTCTACGGTTCAACATGTTTGTTCTAAAAGTTGATGGTTTTGCCCATAATCGTTTTGCCTGCGGAAATGCATTTTGCTTTATGAATCCATGAATATCTTTTTCAGGTGTCGTTCGAAAATGTTTTCCGTCACATGTTTGGCGACAATCTCTTCATGGCGTTGCAGGGTCGCCAGGTAGCGCTCGCCCATTTCCGCCGCCACTTTGTAGCCGACGTGCAAAAGCTGGCGAAAATGCAGGTTGTAATGGGCGTTTTCCTGGTCGTGCCGCAAGGTTTCGGCATATTGGCGGCCGTCCCAAACATCAACGTCGTCGGGCGCCGGCAGCGCTGACTTGTCGATGTCGATGACCGTGGCGTAGGGCTTGGTCAATTCGTCAAAGTGATAGAAGGCTTTGCGATACACTTCCTTGGCCAGCAGCAAGCCGTCGTCGCCGGCTTCGGCCAGGCCGATCAGCTCCTCAAGCCAGGTGGTGCCCGCCGTTTTGATATGCAGACCGGCGTTGAATTTTTTGATCGCACGTCGTATGGGTGCATAAATGGAAAACTTGTCGCTGCCCGAGTGAACGCTGAGTTTGAGATTTCCCGGAAGCGGGAACTCCTTGACGGCGAATTGAATGACGGCAAGGTCCTGTTCAAATTCCTTGCTGAACTGCGCGATGTCACCCACATAGTCGACGCCCTTGTTAAAGCGTCCGGTGAATTTTGGGGCAATGGTCTGCGCCGGGATGCCCTCGTCGGCGATTGCGGCGAGGATGAAAAACAGCTCCACCGGCGATTGCGGTTCGTCGGTCTCGTCCATGGAGACTTCAGTGACAAAAGCATCCACGCCCTTTTCCGTCAACACGCGGCGATAGATTTTTCCGGCCTCCTGCACGGCATAGAGATATTTTTCGGCGATGTGGCGAACGAGCTCCTCGGTGATGTGGAAAGCGTCGTCGATGCCCGGGATTAAAAGCTCGCCAATGCAGGATTGGCACTTTTGTACAAAAGCATTGATCTGCTGGTTGCCGGCTTTCTCGCCGATAAAGTCGGCGACGTCGAGGGTGAAAAAATCGCTGACCGGCACGAACGGGTCGATGATTTCAAGACCGACATGGTCGGCGTCGACAAAATATTGGCCGTCCCAACCGAGCGCCTGCACGGCGGCGTCCGCTTCGGCGCGGGTGTCCGACGGGTCGGTATGAATAATCGAGTGTTCACGAAATGACTTGTTCCAAACGGGCGTCACCTCCACGCCCAGTTCCTTGGCTTTGATGATCGCGCCGAGCTGCGCCTTGCCCTGTTGACCGAAACGGTCGCCTATTCCCATAGAGTACGAATTGATTATCATGTTTCATTCCTTTGCCAGTGTTCATTTTTACCGGAGAATTTTCCTAATATAAGATAATTTTCGAAAAAAATAACCTCATTTATGCCGTGGCGGCCATTTGCAATATTTCCGCAATTTCTTTTGCCCCAATGTCGCCGTGTTCGCCAAGATTTGCGCCGCGTTTTTCGAGCGTGGGCGCCACTTTTGGGACGTCGTCAAAGGTCAACCGCGCGTCGCCCAAACTGGTGGGTGCGCCCATTTGTTTGAAAAAGCCGACCGTCCTTTCAATGGCGATGTCGATCAGTTTTTCACGATCCTTTTCCCGTGCGCCCCACACCCGCTGCGCATACTGCACCAGCTTGTCGTCCTTGCTGCGACGCTGATGTTTGAGCACCGCCGGAAGAATGATGGACAACGTCCTCGCATGGTCGATGCCGTACAGGGCGGTCAGTTCGTGGCCGATGACATGCGTCTGCCAATCCTGCGGAACGCCCACGCCGATGAGCAGATTCAAGGCCAACGTCGCCGCCCATACGATGTTGGCGCGCGTGTCGTAATCCCGTGGGTTTTGCAGCGCTTTCGGCCCCTCTTCGATCAGGGTGATGAGAATGGACTCGGCAAAGCGATCCTGCAGCGGTGCGTTCACCGGGTAGGTCATGTACTGCTCCATGACATGCACAAAGGCGTCGACGACGCCGTTGGCAATTTGCCGTTCGGGCAGCGAAAAGGTGGTCTCCGGATCGAGGATGGAAAACTGCGGAAAGACATGCGCATTGATAAAGGCCAGCTTTTCGCCCGTTTCCGCGCGCGAGATGACGGCGTTTGGGTTGGCTTCCGAGCCCGTGGCCGGCAGCGTCAGCACGCAACCCAATGGCAGCGCTGATTTGATGGAATCCCAATCGTTCATAAAATTCCACGGATCGCCGCTTTCATAGAGCGCCGCCGCGGCGATGAATTTTGTCGCATCCAGCGCCGAGCCGCCGCCGATCGAAAGAAGAAAGTCGATGCTCTCATTTTTGACCACTTGCACCGCTTTCATGCATGTGGCGTATTGCGGATTGCTTTCGATGCCGCCGAATTCGACGATGTCATAGCCGGACAACGCCTGCATCACCTGTTCGTAAACGCCGTTCTTTTTAATGGAGCCGCCGCCATAGAGCAAAAGTACTTTTTGATCAATGGAAAGCTCGTCTTTTAGTTTCGGAATTGTCCCTTTGCCGAAAATGATTTTTGTCGGATTATGAAATGTGAAATTGTTCATGGTGATCCTCGGTATGTCAACATTGTCATAAAATTGTTTGGCACGTTTGTATTGGTAAAATGAGTCGTTTCAGCGAACTAAAAGATTGTCAAAATCCCGGAAAATTGCAAGCGTAAAGAATAAAAAAAGGCGTGCGATAACAGAATCGCACGCCTTTATTCAACTTGTTGCTAGAGACAGTTTATTCGATGACCAGAACATCCTCGTTGTAATACTCGTCTTCTCCAACGCTCCAGAATACTTTTACTCGCCACAAGCCTTTGGAGAGATGAGAAACGTCCACGAGTTGATGGCCTTGCTCCGACAGCTCGATGGGAATGACTTTATCCTGGGCTGCATCGGAGGGACGAAAAAACATAATGTCGCCGTTGATTCCTTTTGCCGCCAGCTCGGAAGGGAACTTTAGAATGACGGTTTTTGCCGTCGCATTGTATTCCCACGCAAAAGCATTGGGCAGCGCCTGCGTGCGTTGGTGGCGATCAATGTGCTGCTGGTATTGCAGCTCTTCCTGGTAATATTTCTCGGTCACCAAATCCATCTGATGAAAGCGCGAAAAGATGACAAAGCCGATGCCAGACAGGGCGAATAGCGTATAAACCCCGGCGATGCCCCAGCCCCAGCGTGATTTTTTTTTCATACTCATTTCTTTCTGTAAACAGGTCCTAAAAAGGTCGTGTCGATTTCATCGACCAGCTTGTCGTCGGCAAATATTTTTATTTTTGCCTCGGTTTTATTTTGCGTGATCTCCTCTTTTGGCAAACGGATAAAAAACGACGTATGCGCCAGGTCGCCTTCGGGCACGGTCAAACTGTCGCCGACGATTTCAAGCTCGCCCCGCGGCGATTCAAGAACCAGGCTGATATGCTTTTTGTCAAACGTTTTGTTCATCACTTTTATATTGTATAAATTCATGATTTTGCCGTCG